>NZ_KV794939.1:71699-105595 GCF_001808875.1 Neisseria sp. HMSC064E01 | reverse complement strand
ATTCCCGCCTGCGCGGGAATGACGGCGGTCGGCAAATTCCGTATCTATCCAAGTAAATCAATTATGACCGAAATATTGACTGCCCCCATCAACACGGTTGGTTTCCATCTCCAGTTTAATGAAGGCGTCAATCATACTGCGCCAAACTGCTTCGGCTACTTCGGGCGACAAACCGACCTTTTGGGCGTAGGCGCGGCGCGAGGCAATCACTTGCGCTACCCGTTCGGGCGCGGAAACCGCCTGCACATCGTTTTTAGGTTTCAGACGGCCTGCCTGCCGTACCAGCTTCTGCCGGCGAGCGAGCAATTCTATTAATTCCTTGTCCAAACCGTCGATGGCTTCACGGACTTCGTCTAGGGTTTGCGGTAATTTGTCTTCAACCATTGTTTCTCATGTTTCCTTTTTCAGACGACCTCTAGACCGACTACGGACAGGTCGTCTGAAAATCCGCCTTTATCTGAACAATCCCCAGAAGGTCATGCCGAGCAATACCAATACGCCGAACACCATAGCGGCGGCGTAGGTGTAGATAAAGCCGGTTTGGACTTTGCGTATCTGAGCAGCAATCGCGCCGACCAGTTTAGCGGAGCCGTTGACGATGCCGTTGTCGATAATGGCGGTATCGCCGACTTTCCAAAAGAAGTTGCCCAATGCGCGCGTGCCTTTGGCGAAGACATTGAAATACAGGGCGTCGAGGTAGTATTTGTTTTCAAACAAAACGTAAACCGGACGGAACGCCTGCGCGATTTTGGCGGGCAGGTGCGGCAGTTTGACGTACAAAAGCCATGCGCTCAATACGCCTGCGATTGCGAGGTAGAGGACGGGCGAATGCAGGCTGTGCGACACCATCGCCAATGCGCCGTGGAACTCTTCCTTCATGATGTGCATGGTCGGATGCGCGTCGGCGTTGACGAAAATCACGTCTTTGAAGAAATCGCCGTAGAGCATGGGTTCGATGGCGATGTAGCCGATGATGACGGACGGAATCGCAAGCAGAATCAGCGGCAGGGTAACGACCAGCGGGCTTTCGTGCGGATTGTCGTTTTTGCCCAAGCCGTGATGTTCTTCGCCATGGTCGTCTGAATGGTGTTCGGGCAGGCTGCGCCATTTTTCTTCGCCGTGGAACACCATAAAGTATTGGCGGAACGCGTAAAACGCGGTAACGAACACGCTGGCGAGGACGGCGAAATAAGCAAATCCGCTGCCCGGCAGGGTGCTGTATTTTGCCGCTTCGATAATCGAATCTTTGGAGTAGAAGCCGGAGAAGAACGGCGTACCGATCAGCGACAAGTTGCCGATCAGCATGGTCAGCCAAGTAATCGGCATGTATTTTTTCAGATTGCCCATGTGGCGCATGTCTTGGTCGTGGTGCATACCGATAATGGCGCTACCCGCCGCCAAGAACAGCAAGGCTTTAAAGAAGGCATGGGTCATGACGTGGAACATCGCCACGGAATAGGCGGACGCGCCCAGAGCCACGGTCATGTAGCCCAGTTGCGACAGGGTGGAATACGCAACCACGCGCTTGATGTCGTTTTGAATCACGCCCAAGAAGCCCATAAACAGAGCAGTAATCGCGCCGATAACCATAATGACCGACAGCGCGGTGCTGCTCATTTCGTAAATCGGCGACATGCGCGACACCATGAACAGACCCGCCGTAACCATCGTCGCGGCGTGAATCAATGCGGAAATAGGCGTCGGGCCTTCCATCGAATCGGGCAGCCAGACATGCAGCGGGAACTGAGCCGATTTACCCATCGCACCCACAAACAAGAGCAGGCAGGTTACGGTAATCAACGACCATTCCACACCGGGGAAAAGCTGGATGGTCGCATTTTGTACGTTGGGCAGATAAGCGAATACGTCCTGATAACGCAGGCTGCCACCAAAATAGGCAAGCACCAAGCCGATACCGAGCAAAAAGCCGAAGTCGCCGACGCGGTTGATCAAAAAGGCTTTCAGGTTGGCAAAAATCGCGCTCGGACGTTTGAAATAGAAACCGATCAAGAGATACGACACCAAGCCCACCGCTTCCCAACCGAAGAAGAGCTGGATGAAGTTGTTGCTCATAATCAGCATCAACATGCTGAATGTAAACAAAGAAATATAGCTGAAGAAGCGTTGGTAGCCAACTTTTTCATCGTGCATATAACCGATGGTGTAGATATGCACCATTAACGACACGCCCGTTACCACGACCATCATCATCGCCGTCATCGTATCGACCAAGAAGCCGACGGAAAAATCCAAACCGCCCATCGTCAGCCAAGTATAGACATTTTCGTCAAACTTGGCGCGGCTGCCGTCGATAAAGCCCCACAGCACATAAGCCGACAACACGGCGGACACCGCCACGCCGAGTATCGTAACCGTATGCGCACCGGCACGTCCGATTTTATTGCCGAACAAACCCGCAATCAGCGAGCCTGCCAAAGGCACGAGGGCAATGATGAGATATAAAGTCATGTCGTTCATGATTACCCTTTCAACTCGTCCAAATCGGCAACATTAATCGTTTGTCGGTTGCGGTACACCAGCACCATAATCGCCAAACCGATGGCGGATTCGGCGGCGGCGACGGTCAATACGAAGAATACGAAAATCTGTCCGGCGGTATCGCCCAGATGCTGCGAGAAGGCGATAAAGTTGAAGTTCACCGCCAAAAGCATCAGCTCGATCGACATCAGCAAGACCAGCACGTTTTTGCGGTTCATAAAGATACCCATTGCGCTGATACCGAACAGGAGCGCGCCCAATACCAAATAATGCGTCAAGGTAATCATGCTTTGCCCTCCTCTTTCGGCTTGAGGTCGTCTGAAACTTCGTTTTCTTCGAGAGATTCGGTTTGCGGTTTCACAGCTTCCATTTTCACCAAGCGCATACGGCCTTGGTCGGCGCGCACTTTAACTTGGTCGGCAGGATCCATGCGTTTCGGATTGGTGGTTTTACGGTGAACCAGCGCAATCGCCGCCACCATGCCCAACAGCAGCAATACCGCCGCCAGCTCAAACGGCAGCAGATAATCGGTATAAATACGGCTGCCCAAATCGCGGATGTTGTTGTAATCGGCAGGAATATCTTTCATCAAACCAAATGCGGCAAGGTCGGTTTTCGGGTTGACCAGAATCAGAATCAGGGCAACTGCCAACAACGTACCGACCACACCGGCAACAGGCGCATGACGCCAGAAACCGGCGCGCATTTCCTCAATGTCGATATTCAACATCATCACGACGAACAGGAACAACACCATCACGGCGCCGACATACACGACAACCAGCGTAACGCCCAAAAACTCTGCCTGCATCAGCATCCAAATCATCGCGCTCACGCAGAAGGTCAGCACCAAATGCAAAGCAGCATGGACAGGGTTTTTCGCGGTAACGGTGCGCAGCGCGCCGTATAAGACGATGGCGGCAAGGATATAGAACAGAATCGCGGAAAAAGTCATTCGTCTGCTCCTTAACGGTACGGCGCGTCAGCGGCTTTACGCTTGGCAATTTCGGCTTCGTATTTGTCGCCGATTGCCAAGAGGATCGGCTTGGTCATGTGCAAGTCGCCTTTTTTCTCGCCGTGGTATTCAAAAATATGGGTTTCCACAATCGCATCGGTCGGACAGGCTTCTTCGCAGAAGCCGCAGAAGATGCACTTGGTCAGGTCGATGTCGTAACGCTTGGTGCGGCGCGTGCCGTCTTCGCGTTCTTCCGATTCGATGTTAATCGCCATTGCCGGACAAACTGCCTCGCACAATTTACACGCAATACAGCGCTCTTCGCCGTTCGGATACCGCCGCTGCGCGTGCAGGCCACGGAAACGCACGGATTGCGGCGTTTTCTCTTCGGGGAAATAAATCGTGTCTTTGCGGGCGAAAAAGTTTTTGAGCGTTACGCCCATGCCTTTGACCAGTTCGCCGAGCAAGAAAGTTTTTACTAAATTAGCCATATTCTGTTCCCTCAAAACAGGGATTCCGTTAAATATTCAAAACTGCGTTTTCAGACGGCCTTGATACGTCGTCTGAAACTTATTTCCACAAATTCAGCGGCGAAATCATCCACAGACCCAAAATCACGATATAGGCGAAGCCGATGGGAATCAGCACTTTCCAGCCCAAGCGCATGATTTGGTCGTAGCGGTAGCGCGGGAAGGTGGCGCGTATCCACAGATACCAGTACAGCACCGCCGCCATTTTCACGAACATCCAGAATGCGGAAGGCGTGCCGATAATGCCCCAACTTTGCGGGAAGGGGGACAGCCAACCGCCGAGGAACATCAGTGATGTCAGCGCGGCAATCAGAATCATAAAAATGTATTCGGCAAGGAAGAACAGCGCGAACGCGAAGCCGGAATATTCGACGTGGTGTCCGGCAACGATTTCGGATTCGCCCTCTGCCACGTCAAATGGTGCGCGGTTGGTTTCGGCAACGGCGGAAATCAGATAGACGATGAAGATTGGGAACAGCGGCAACCAGTTCCAAGAGAACACCGAACCGCCCGCAATACCCTTGGCTTGTGCGGCAACGATGTCGGAGAAGTTCATGCTGCCCGACACCATCACGACGCACACCAGCGCGGCGCTCATGGCGATTTCGTAGGAGATGCTTTGCGCGGAAGCACGCATTGCGCCCAAGAACGAATATTTGGAGTTGGAAGCCCAGCCCGCGATGATCACGCCGTAAACCGACAGCGAGGTAATCATCAGGATGTACAAAAGGCCGATATTGATATTGGTCAGTACCCATTCTTCGTTGAACGGAATCACTGCCCATGCCGCAAAAGACGGGGCGAGCGACATAATCGGGCCGATGTAGAACAGGGCTTTGTTTGACAGCTTCGGACGGGTTACTTCTTTAAACAAGAGTTTGAACACATCGGCAAACGGCTGAATCAGACCCCACGGGCCGGTCACGTTCGGGCCGACACGAAGCTGCATAAAGCCGATGACTTTACGTTCGAAATATGTCAGGTAGGCAACGGTCAGAATCAGCGGAATCAGGATAATCACGATTTTGACGATGACGGATACCACCAAACCTACGGTGATACCCAAATCGCCCAGACCGAGCGTTGCGGCAAAGAGGTTTTGGAACCATTCTTGCATGATCAAGCTCCCGCCAGTTCAATAGTGTCCATCAACGCACCCAGCGCGGCATTTTCGGTATGCAGCGGCAGATGCACCACGTTTTCAGGCAGTCCGGCATCGGCTTTGACCATCACGGACACGCCTGCGCCGTTTTGTTTGGCGACGGCGGTTTGTCCGTCTTGCAGGCCTAAACGCGCCAAAGTGTTCGGATTCACACGCGCGGCGGGCACGGCGGCATGGCTGGTCGCCTGCAACGGCGCGGAACGGCGCACGATGGCATCGGTGTGATAAATACCGACTCCGCCCACGCGCACGAGGCGGTTTGAGGTCGTCTGAAAATCTTTTTGAGTCGAAGCGGCGCGGTTGTTCAGTTTGGACGGCAGGCTTTCCACGTCCAACGCGTCTTTCAGAATCGCGGCGGTATCGTGGTATTCAAAGCCTTGCAGGTCAAACAGGTTGCCCAATACGCGCAATACTTTCCACAGCGGACGCGAATCACCGAAGCCTTGAACGACACCGTGGAAGGATTGCAGACGACCTTCCATATTGATGAGGCTGCCCGAGGTTTCGGTAAACGGCGCAATCGGCAGCAATACGTCGCACACGTCCAGCAGCGTTTCGCTGACAAACGGCGTAAACGCCATCACGCTTTTCGCCTGTTTCAACGCGGCTACGGCTTTTGCGCCGTCCGCCGTATCGATTTCCGGCTCGACGTTGAGCAGCAAAACTGCCTGTTTCGGCGCGTTTGCCATTTCAACAACGCTCTCACCGGAGTTTACGCCCAAGACATCCGCACCGACGCTGTTGGCAGCTTGCGGCAAAATGCCCAACACCGCGCCGGTTGCATCCGCCAGCTCTTGCGCGGCGGCGTAAATTGCGGCGTAATCAGGATGGTTTTGCACTTCCGCGCCCAAAATCACCGCTGCTTTTTCAGCGTTTTTCAGGCTGGCGGTAACGGCGTGTTCCGCATTGGCAGACAGGTTTTTCAGACGACCTGCCCACTCGTCGGGATGCACCACTTCCTGAGCCAGAAGCGGCATAAACAACTCTTCCTTGCTGCTTGCCAACACGCTCAAGGCCATGCGCTCTTTGGCAGCGCGGCGCAGGCGGGCGGTCAGAAGCGGCTGTTCTTTGCGCAGGTTTGCACCGACCACCAATACGGCTTCGTTGTCCGCCAGCGATTCGATGCTTTGTCCCAACCATTGCGCACCATTGAGGTCGTCTGAAAAACGTTTGTCCTGTTGGCGCAGACGGGTAGCGAAATTTTTAACGCCCAAACCGTTAGCGAATTTTTTCGCCAGATACAGTTCTTCAACCGTATTCATCGGGTTCGCCCAAATGCCGACTTGGTTTTGGTTGCCGTCTTTGGCGATACATTCAATCGCGCTGCGGACATATTCCAGCGCGGTTTTCCAATCCACGTCCATCCACTCGCCACCCTGTTTGATTTTCGGGTTTTTCAGACGGCTTTCGTGATACAGGCCTTCGTAGGCGAAACGGTCGCGGTCGGACAACCAACATTCGTTAATCGCTTCGTTTTCCAGCGGCAGCACGCGACGGACGGTATGGTCTTTGGTTTGCACAATCAGGTTGCTGCCCAAAGCGTCATGGGCGGAAACGGATTTGCGGCGGTTCAGCTCCCAAGTACGCGCGTTGAAACGGAACGGTTTGCTGGTCAGCGCGCCGACGGGGCACAAATCGATGACGTTGCCCGACAACTCGGTTTCCACCGCTTTGCCGATAAAGGGCATGATTTCGGAGTGTTCGCCGCGATTCGCCATCGCAATTTCCTGCAAACCGGCGATTTCTTCGGTGAAACGTACGCAGCGGGTGCAGTGGATACAGCGGCTCATTTCCTCGGCGGAAACCAAAGGCCCCATGTCTTTGCCGACGACGGAACGTTTTTCTTCGGTGTAGCGGCTGGTGGTTTTGCCGTAGCCCACCGCCAAATCCTGCAACTGGCATTCGCCGCCTTGGTCGCAGGTCGGACAGTCGAGCGGATGGTTGATGAGCAGGAACTCCATCACGCCTTCCTGCGCCTCACGGGCTTTTGCCGAATGCGTGCGCACAATCATGCCGTCCGTTACCGGCGTGGCGCAGGCGGGCAGCGGTTTGGGGGCTTTTTCCACGTCCACCAGACACATACGGCAGTTGGCGGCGATGGAGAGCTTTTTGTGGTAACAGAAATGCGGAATATAAGTACCGAGCTTGTGCGCGGCCTCAATCACCGTCGCGCCCTGCTCCACAGATACCTGTTTGCCGTCGATTTCGATTTGTAACATGGTTCGTTCCTAGTTACGGGTATTTGATAAATAATCTTTTATGGAGGTCGTCTGAAAAATGGGGTTCAGACGGCCTTTAAAGTATAAGTTTATTGCTTGTTTATTTTTAGGAGGGGTTTCTTAATTTTAAAAAATCCAAATTCTAGTACAACCTATCCCCCCACCCTCTCCCGCCTGACGGGAGAGGAAACAGGTTTCTGTCAGAACATATAGTGGCAGATTCTGCTGCCATGTCTTTCAATATTATGTTTTATGTTTACTTGAATCTCAGGAATCAACCCGAAGTATTCAAATCTGCTACCGTCTGTCCCTTCCCCCGTCCGGCGGGGGAAGGCTAGGATGGGGGTGGCTTTGCAACGTTGCAGCCGTCTTATTTTCCGCCGCACATTTCGATAATCTTTTCCAGTACTGCTTCGGTTTGCTGCAAAACTTCATTATTCCAAAATCGCAACACCCGATAACCTTGGGCATTCAAAAACGCCGTCCGCTGCTCGTCATACTCAATCTGTTCCGAATGTTGACCACCGTCCAATTCAATAATCAAACGATGCTCCATACTGACAAAATCGACGATGTATCCGCCTATTGTCTGTTGGCGTCGGAATTTTATTCCGTTCAACCGTTTGCCGCGCAAGTGATGCCACAATTTCTGCTCGGCCAAAGTCATATTCTGCTTCAGATTACGGACATTCTGTTTTAATACCGTATTTCTTGTGCTGTACCGCATAGCCGAGTTGGCCTCAATCTTTTTCAGACGACCTATACGGAGGCCGTCTGAATCTTGCCCGTATAAAAATCTGTTTCAAAATATTCCAAGCACTACCCCCACCCTAACCCTCCCCCGCGAGCGGGAGAGGGAATCAAGTCGTTGTGAAATCCCAAACACCACTGATATTCAGGTCGTCTGAAACCTCAACACCACTTATTCGGCTTCATCGGTCCGCCGTGTTCAATGTAATGCACAAACTCATCACGGAAATGCTTGGTAAAGCTGCGGACAGGAAAGACGGCGGCGTCGGCAAGGGCGCAGATGGTGCGGCCTGCCATTTGGTTGCCGACGGAATCCAGCAAATCCAAGTCTTCCATGCGGCCTTTGCCTTCTACGATGCGGTGGACGATGCGGTAGAGCCAGCCCGTACCTTCTCGGCAAGGCGTACACTGGCCGCAAGACTCGTCGTAGTAGAAGTAGCTCAGACGCTCAAGGGCTTTGACCATGCACACGTCTTCGTCCATCACGATAATCGCGCCGGAACCGAGCATCGAACCGGCTTTGGAAATCGAGTCGTAGTCCATATTGGTCTGCATCATGATGTCGGCAGGCAATACGGGCGCGGACGAACCGCCGGGAATAACGGCTTTGAGTTTTTTGCCGCCGCGCATACCGCCCGCCATTTTCAGGATTTCGGCAAACGGCGTGCCTAACGGCACTTCATAGTTGCCCGGACGCTCAACGTGGCCGGAGATGCAGAACAGTTTGGTACCGCCGGCATTCGGAATGCCTTTGTCGGCAAACGCCTGACCGCCGTCGCGGACGATAAACGGCACGGAAGCGAAGGTTTCGGTATTGTTGATGGTGGTCGGTTTGCCGTACAGGCCGAACGAGGCGGGGAACGGCGGTTTGAAGCGCGGCTGGCCTTTTTTGCCTTCCAGCGATTCAAGCAATGCGGTTTCTTCGCCGCAAATGTATGCGCCGTAGCCGTGGTGGGCGAAGAGTTCGAATTCGAAGTCCGACCCTAAAATATTTTTACCCAAAAAACCTGCGGCGCGCGCCTGGGCGAGTGCAGCTTCAAAACGTTGATAACCTTCGAAAATTTCGCCGTGAATGTAGTTGTAACCCGCTTTCGCGCCCATCGCGTAACCGGCGATAATCATGCCTTCGATCAGGGCATGGGGGTTGAACATGATGATGTCGCGGTCTTTAAACGTACCCGGTTCGCCTTCGTCTGTGTTGCAGACGACGTATTTTTCGCCGGGGAAGGAACGGGGCATAAAGCTCCATTTCAAGCCGGTCGGAAAGCCCGCACCGCCACGCCCGCGCAAGCCGGAGGTTTTGACTTCGTCAATTACGTCGGTTTGCGAGATGTTTTCGGACAGGATTCTACGCAGCGCGCTGTAACCGCCGCGTTTGACGTATTCGTCCAATGTCCAGCAGTCGGGATTGGCGGTATCCACTTGGTCAAAAATCACGCCTGATTGGTAAATAGCCATTTTTGGTGTGCCTGTTCGTTTTCGTATCGGTTGCGGCCGCTGTTTCAGGCGACCTTTAAGGTTTTGAAATTGCAGGTTGAGTGTAAAACCAATATTTTTATATGGCCTTTTGACCATTCCATTGCTGCTTGTTCTAACCTACTTCCTTGTCGATTTACGTATATTATCTTGTCCGTTTATCAATTCTTCTAATCAATTTAGTATATAAATCTGACAAATGTTTATTAGCCTGTTTCATCGTAACACCTCTAGGAAAATAAACATTTGTAGCAATACGCTCCTGAAATAGGCTGTCTGCAAAAAATTCATTAGCGGGGAAACCCATAACTTCAGTCACTTGGGCATCAAAAATCCGCGCCGTATAATCCAAATATAAACAATTTAGTTTATCCATTTTTTTATTTGAATAGCATTTTTCAATTTCTCCTGCTACTCCAGCCATACCTGATCGTTTATAAACTTGAAAAAACTTATCCACTGCTCTATCCATTTGAGCACTATTATCTACAAGAGGTTTAGCAAAACATAACGCTGGCACAAATAACAATCCAAATAAAATTTTCTTCATTCTACACTTCCATTAAAATACACAAACTGTAAGCGCGGGTAAGTCGGATTCTTGAATCCGACATTTTGCCTCTTTACCCACTCTGTCGGATACAAGTATCCGACCTACGTTTAAATCGTCGTTTCAGACGACCTATTCCAACTCCGCCAGTTTCTTCTCAATCGCTTCTTCGGTCATAAAGCTGCACATGCTGTGGTTGTTGACCAGCATAACAGGGGCGTCGCCGCATGCGCCCATACATTCGCCTTCAACAAGGGTGAATTTGCCGTCGGGCGTGGTTTCGCCGTAGCCGATACCGAGTTTTTTCTTCAGGTATTCGCCGGTATCCATGCCGCCGCGCAGGGCGCAGGGAAGGTTGGTGCAGACAGTCAGTTTGTATTTGCCGACAGGCTCGAGGTCGTACATATTGTAGAAAGTGGCGACTTCGTATGCCTGCGCCGGCGTGATGCCGATATAGTCGGCAACAAAGGCGATTGTTTCGGGGGCGAGCCAGCCTTTTTCGGTTTGGGCAATGCGCAACGCACCCATGATGGCGGAACGGCGTTGGTCGGCAGGATATTTCGCCAACTCGATGTCGATTTGTTTTAAGGATTCTGCGGATAACATTATCGGTCAACCTCCCCGAATACGATGTCCTGCGTACCGATAATGGCAACGACGTCGGCGAGCATGTGGCCTTTTGCCATTTCGTCCATGCCTTGCAGGTGGGCGAAGCCGGGTGCGCGGATTTTCAGGCGGTAGGGTTTGTTTGCTCCGTCTGAAATGATGTAAACGCCGAACTCGCCTTTCGGGTGTTCGACAGCGGTGTAGGTCTCGCCCTCGGGAACGTGCATACCCTCGGTGAAGAGTTTGAAATGGTGAATCAGGTCTTCCATACCTGTTTTCATTTCGGTACGTTTGGGCGGGGCGAATTTGTGGTTTGTGGTGATGACCGGGCCGGGATTCACGCGCAGCCAGTCAACGCATTGTTTGATGATGCGTACGGATTGACGCATTTCTTCCATGCGGCAGAGGTAACGGTCGTAGCAGTCGCCGTTGACGCCGACAGGGATGTCGAAATCCATTTGGTCGTACACTTCATACGGTTGTTTCTTACGCACGTCCCATTCCACGCCCGAACCGCGCAACATCACGCCGGTAAAGCCTTTTTGCATGGCGCGTTCAGGGGAGACGACGCCGATGCCGACGGTACGTTGTTTCCAGATGCGGTTGTCTGTCAGGAGAGTTTCGAGTGTGTCGATGTTTTTGGGGAAACGTTCGCAGAAGGCGTCGATGAAGTCGAGCATGGTGCCTTCGCGGGATTCGTTGAGTTGCTTCAATACTTTGGCGTTGCGGAATTTGCTGCTCTCGTATTTGGGCATGAAGTCGGGCAGGTCGCGGTAAACGCCGCCGGGACGGAAGTAGGCTGCGTGCATACGCGCGCCGGAAACGGCTTCGTACAAGTCCATCAGCTCTTCGCGATCGCGGAAAGCGTAGAGAATGGCGGTCATCGCGCCGATGTCGAAGGCGTGCGAACCGATGCCCATCAGGTGATTGAGGATGCGCGTTACTTCGGCGAACATGACGCGGATGTATTGGGCGCGGATAGGCACATCAATTCCAGCAAGTTTTTCTACTGCCAAGCAATACGCCTGCTCGTTGACCATCATGGAAACGTAATCCAGCCTGTCCATATAAGGCAGGGCTTGCAGATAGGTTTTGGTTTCCGCCAGTTTCTCTGTACCTCGGTGCAAGAGGCCGATATGCGGGTCGGCACGGACGATGGTTTCGCCCTCCAACTCCAAAATCATACGCAATACGCCGTGCGCCGCAGGGTGTTGCGGGCCGAAGTTGATGGTGTAGTTTCTTAATTTATTGGCCACCGTAGTTCTCCTCACGGACGATACGCGGCGTGATTTCGCGCGGCTCGATGGTAACGGGTTGGTAAATCACGCGTTTTTGTTCTTCGTCGTAACGCATTTCCACATAGCCGGAAATCGGGAAGTCTTTGCGGAACGGATGTCCGACGAAGCCGTAATCGGTCAGGATGCGGCGCAGATCGGGATGGTTGTTGAACATAATGCCGTACAAATCAAAGGCTTCGCGCTCGTACCAATCCGCGCTGTTGTAAACGGGAACCACGGATTCGACCACGGGGAAATCGTCGTCTGAAACCCAGACGCGCACGCGGATGCGCTGATTGTTTTTAACAGAAAGAAGCTGGCTGACAACGGCAAAGCGTTTGCCCTGCCATGCTTCGTTTTTGTAAGTGCTGTAATCGACTCCGCACAAATCGACCAAAAGCTCGAAATGCAGTTCTTCATGGTCGCGCAACGTGGTCATCACTGAAACATAATGTTCGGGCAGACACTCGACGGTAATCTCGCCCAAAGCGGAAATGACTTCGCTTGCCTGATTGCCGAGAACGCGACTGACGGTTTCGTATAAGTTTTGAATGCTTGCCATATCGTTCCCTCCCCTACTCGTCCCGCGCGATGGTGGAAGTGCGCTTGATTTTTTGTTGGAGCTGCATCAGGCCGTAAATCAGGGCTTCCGCAGTCGGCGGACAACCCGGCACATAAACGTCCACCGGTACGACACGGTCGGCACCGCGCACGACGGAATAAGAATAATGATAGTAGCCGCCGCCGTTGGCACACGAACCCATAGACAAGACCCAACGCGGCTCGGCAAGTTGGTCGTACACGCGGCGCAAGGCGGGCGCCATTTTATTGGTGAGCGTACCCGCCACAATCATCAGGTCGGCCTGACGGGGCGACGGACGGAAAATAATGCCGAAACGGTCAAGGTCGTAACGCGCCATACCCGCGTGCATCATTTCCACGGCGCAGCAGGCCAAACCGAAAGTAACCGGCCACAGCGAACCGGTACGCATATAGTTCAGCACCGTATCCGCGCTGGTGGTGATGAAACCTTTTTTCAAAACGCCTTCTATTCCCATTCCAGCGCACCTTTTTTCCATTCGTAAACAAAGCCTACCGTCAGAACGACGATAAACACCAGCATAGACCAGAAGCCGTATGCGCCCAATTCTTTGAACACCACCGCCCACGGCAGCATAAACGCGACCTCCAAATCGAAGAGGATGAACAGGATGGCGACGAGATAATAACGCACGTCAAACTTCATCCTGGCGTTTTCAAAGGCTTCGAAGCCACATTCGTAAGCCGCGTCTTTTTCGGCGTAGTGGTGTTTCGGACCTAAAATCGTGCCGAGCAGGATAAACAGCACGCCGGCAGCAAGGCCGACGAGGATGAATACAAGGACGGGAAAGTAACTGGCCAACATGGTTTTATGCCTAACTGGTTGACAGACAAATCTTAATATCCTGCTATTTTATCGAATTTCAAAATCCATTAAAAGGTAAATGTCAGCTAACTCTCAAAAAAATCCCAATAAATTCAATAAGTTTATGATAACGATTCTTATTTGTGTTTTATAATATACCAACCTCATTTCCTCTACTCGCGCAATACATCATAAAAAACCTGACACAAAACGTATTGGTCATCGCCTTCCTCAATACAACAATACCTTCAAATAGACCAGATTCGCTTTTCAGACGACCTTTTGTCCGTCTTTATCAATAAGAATCTGCTAAAATCGCCCGTTTCCCACTTCAACTTGACAGCAGCAATACATGAATATCTTTTACGAAGAGTCCGGCCAGTTCAAAGTCGCCGCCATCGTCCAAAAAAACGACGCCACCTACCAAGTCGATACCCAACACGGCAAACGCACCAAAGTAAAGGCGAACAACGTCTTTGCCGAGTTTGACGGCGATATGGCGGCATTTTTGGAGAACGCGCAGGCGCAAGCGGCAGACATCGACACCGATTTATTGTGGGAAGTATGCGGCGAAGAAGAATTTTCCGCCGAAGCCATTGCCGAAGAATATTACGGCCATGCACCGACCAAAACCGAGCTGGCGGCGACCTTGATTGCGCTGTACGCCGCGCCGATGTATTTCTACAAAAAAGCCAAAGGCGTGTTCAAAGCCGCGCCCGAAGAAACTTTGAAACAAGCGCTTGCCGCCATCGAACGCAAAAAACAACAAGACGCGCAAATCGACGCTTGGGCGGAAGCCTTGAAACGCAGCGAGATGCCGTCTGAAATCGCGGCGGATTTGAAAACCATCCTGCACGCGCCCGACAAGCAGTCGCTGACCTACAAAGCCTTTACCAAAGCCGCCGACGCGCTGAAGACCTCCGCCTACGAATTGGCGAAAAAAACCGGCGGCATTACATCCATTCCCCAATATCTGCAAGACGGTTTTGAAATCAAATACTTCCCCAAAGGAACAGGTTTCCCCGACCTTCCCCTGCCTGAAATGCCCGACCTGCCCAAAGCCGACGTTACCGCCTTTTCCATTGACGACGAATCGACCACCGAAGTGGACGACGCTTTAAGCCTGACCGACTTGGGCAACGGCAAGAAGCGCGTCGGCATCCACATCGCCGCGCCGTCGCTTGCCATTAAACCAGGCGACAAAATGGAAAAAAACATCATGGAACGCTTGAGTACGGTCTATTTTCCCAGCGGCAAAATCACCATGCTGCCTGAAAACTGGATTGCCGCGTTCAGCCTTGATGCGGGTGCATACCGCCCTGCCGTCAGCATTTATTTCGATGTGGACAGCGAGTTCAACGTCGGCGAGCCGACCTGCAAAATCGAAGCCGTCAACATCGCCGAAAACCTGCGCATTCAAACCATCGAGCCGCATTTCAACGCCGAAACAGGCTTGGACGAAGCCGGCGAAATGATGTTCGCCCATCATCAAGACCTGATTTGGTTCTACCAATTCGCCGTCGCGCTGCAAAAAGCACGCGGCAAATACGAACCCAACCGCGCGCCGCAATACGATTACAGCATTGAATTGGATGAGGCAGGTAAAGTCTCCGTCGTCCGCCGCGAACGCGGTTCGCCCATCGATATGTTGGTCAGCGAAATGATGATTTTGGCTAACAGCACTTGGGCGCAGATGCTCCATGATAACGACCTGCCCGGCCTATTCCGCGTCCAACCCGCCGGAAAAGTGCGCATGAGCACCAAATCCGAGCCGCACATCGGCATGGGCGTACAGCATTACGGCTGGTTCACCTCGCCGCTGCGCCGTGCCGCCGACTACATCAACCAAAAACAACTCCTCAGCCTGATAGACGACACCGCCGAACCGCTCTTCCGGCAAAGCGATGCCGAACTCTTCGCCGCCCTGCGCGATTTCGACACCGCCTACGCCGCCTATGCCGATTTCCAACGGCAGATGGAAGCCTACTGGAGCCTCATTTACCTACAACAGCAAGGCACAAGCGAGCTGACCGCGACCATCCTCAAAGAAGATCTCGTCCGCATCGAAGGCCTGCCGCTGGTAACCCGCGCCACCGGCATCCCATTTGACGCGCTGCCCAAAACGCAAGTCCTGCTCAAAATCACCGAGCTTGATCCTGAAAAGCAGTTTATCGCTTTGAATTATGTGAAAGCTGTTGCCCCTGCGGTTGCGTAAGTTTGCCATCATGAAAAAAGGTCGTCTGAAAACCTGAAATATGGGTTTTCAGACGACCTCTTTTACGTCTTAACAGCCTCTAGCGAGTTTCCACCCGTTTGAAATCCCTCGGTCGGAAACCCAGAGTAGCCAGCGAAACGAAATACAAACCGCCGCCTATCGCAATCAGGATGCACAACTGCCCTGCTTTACGCAAAGCACCAACGTGTACCCAATCAAAAGGCAGGTAAGTATGTGCAGCCCATAATCCCCCGCCCATTACAACAAGCGACAGCACTATTTTAATCAGGAAAATTCCCCATCCTTTGCTAGGTTGGTAAATGCCGTGTTTGCGCAACAGGTAATACAACAGTCCCGCATTCATACACGCGCCCAAACTGACGGCGAGCGAAAGCCCGGCGTGCTTCAAAGGACCGATAAAGGCAAGGTTCATCAACTGCGTGCAGATGAGCGTAAAGATAGCGATTTTGACCGGCGTTTTGATGTTTTGCCGTGCATAGAAACCGGGTGCCAACACTTTGACCATGATAAATCCGAGTATACCGACAGAATTGGCAATCAGCGCTTGCTGCGTCATCTGCGCGTCAAACAGTGAAAACTTACTGGACATAAACAGCGTCGCCAACAACGGGAACGACAATACCGCCAACCCGACTGTCGCCGGCAGCGCCAGCAACATACACAGACGCAAACCCCAGTCGAGCAAGCCGGAAAACTGCTCCGAATCCTGATTAGTGGCGTGTTTAGACAAAGTCGGCAGCAAAATCGTACCAAGCGCAGCGCCCAAAACACCGCTGGGCAGCTCCATCAGGCGGTCGGCGAAATAGATCCACGTGATGCTGCCCGATTGCAGATAGGATGCGAAAATCGTGTTGATCACCAAAGAAATCTGCGCCACGCTCACACTCAAAATTGCAGGTGCCATCTGTTTCATCACGCGGTTGACCACGGCATCTTTGAAACTCAGCTTAGGTAACTTCAAAAAGCCCAATTTCGCCAACCAAGGGAGCTGAAAGCCAAGCTGCAAAATACCGCCGACAAAGACCGCCCACGCCAACGCGGTCACAGGCGGATCAAAATACGGCACGAAAAACAGTGCGAATACGATAAAAGAGATGTTTAAAAACGTCGGCGTAAACGCAGGAATGCTGAACTTATGATAGGAATTAAGGATTGAGCCGACAAAGGAAGACAGAGAAATAAACAAGATATACGGGAACGTTATCTTCAGCAAATCGATGGAAAGCAAAATCTTTTTCGGCTCTTTAAAGCCGGGCGCGGAAGCCTGAATCACCCAAGGCGCGGCTAGAATGCCCAGCGCGGTAACGATGACCAAGACAAATGACAACATCCCTGCCACATGGCGAATAAACGCCTCCGTCGCTTCTTTCGAACGCGTTTCCTTATATTCCGCCAAAATCGGCACAAAAGCCTGGGCAAACGCCCCTTCCGCAAAGATACGGCGCAGCAGGTTAGGCAGTTTGAATGCCACAAAAAAAGCGTCGGTCGCCATGCTCGCACCAAACGTACGGGCAATTACCGCATCACGCAAAAAGCCAAGTATGCGCGACAGCATCGTCAAACTACCGACTTTAGCCAAAGCCCCTAACAAGTTCATCCGTTTTATTCCTTCAAAAGTCCAGACGTCGTCTTAAAAACGCGTATTGTACGACAGAATATGCAAATCTAGGCAAATCAGTCTCCAAACGGGCAAATGTAGAGCAGATGCACAAACTTTGCTTCGCTGCCTGATTCTTATGTTGCCCAACCATCTAAAAGGTCGTCTGAAAACCTAGTTTCAGGTTTTTCAGACGACCTTTTGCTTGATCAAATCACTTCAATATATTGCCCGATGTGAATCAGCAGTGAACCAGCGTGCCTTCGTCTTCGCCGGTAATGACGCGTTTGAGCGAGCCTTGTTTGGCGATGCCGAAGACGACGATGTTGAGTTTGCGTTCGCGGCAGAGGGCGAAGGCGGTCGCGTCCATGACTTTGAGGTTTTTGTTCAAGGCTTCGTCAAAGGTGATGGTTTCGTAGCGTGTGGCGGACGGGTCTTTTTTCGGGTCTGCGGTATAAACGCCATCCACATTGGTGGCTTTGAGCATGACGTCGCAGTTCATTTCGGCTCCGCGCAGGGCAGCGGCGGTGTCGGTGGTGAAGAACGGGTTGCCCGTACCGGCGGCAAAGATGACGACTTTGCCTTCTTCAAGGTATTGGATGGCTTTGGGGCGGGCGTAGGTTTCGGCGATTTGCTGCATGGAAAGCGCGGATTGTACGCGCGCTTTGATGCCGAGGGTTTCGAAGGCATCTTTGAGGGCGAGTGCGTTCATGACGGTCGCCATCATGCCCATGTAGTCGGCGGTGGCGCGGTCCATGCTGCCTGCTTGGGCGGATACGCCGCGGAAGATGTTGCCGCCGCCGACGACGATGCCGACTTGTACGCCCATTTTGACGACTTCGGCGATTTCACCGACGGTTTGGACGATGGTGTCGTGGTTGATGCCGAAAGGATCGGAACCCATCAGGGATTCGCCGGAGAGTTTCAGTAATACGCGTTTGTATTTGATTTGCTGTGTCATGGGATACCTTGCTTTCTTTAGGTGGATAGCGCGAGTGTTTAGAGCGCTGCTTCAATGCGGGGAAAGGGCGTTTGATTTTTCAGACGACCTTTTCGGATGTTTGGCTGACAGGGTAACGCGTTTTCCGTGGGTGTATGGGTTTGGATAAATTATTATGTGTTGATTATGATGAAATATTTTCTTTTCGACAGTATTTTAAACAGTGTAGCTCTCAAAAAAAAGCACCCTGATTCGTTTGGAATCTAGGTGCTTTCTTTTTCATCTCAACCTTACACTTTAGCAGCAGCGGCAACTTCGGCTGCGTAGTCGACAACGGCTTTTTCGATACCGTCGCCTACTTTGTAGCGTACGAAGCTGACAACTTCAGTGCCGTTTTCTTTAGCGAATTGGGCAACGGTTTGGTCAGGGTTCATCACGAATGCTTGACCGTTCAGAGTGATTTCAGCCAAGAATTTGCGGATACGGCCTTCAACCATTTTAGCGGCGATGTCGGCAGGTTTGCCGGAAGCGATGGCTTGCTCGGTGTAGATGTGGCGTTCTTTTTCGATGGTTTCGGCATCTACTTCGGCTTCAGTTACGCATTGCGGTTTGGCGGCAACGATGTGCATACCGATTTTACGCGCTACGTCTTCAGAGCCTTTGAACTCAACCAATACACCTTCGGTAGCCAATGCACCGTGGATGTAGGCAACCAGTTGGTTGGCAGTGTCGATCACTTGGAAGCGGCGGACAGACATGTTCTCGCCCAATTTGGCGATGATGGCTTTACGTTCTGCTTCAACCAGTTCGCTCAGTTCTTCAACGGTAGCCGGTTTTTTCTCGGCAGCGGTTTTCGCAACGAAGTTGGCGAATTCTACGAAACCTGCGTCTTTGGCAACGAAGTCGGTTTCGCAGTTTACTTCAACCAATGCGCCGACATTGCCGTTGATGGCGTAAGCCAATACGCCTTCGGCAGCGGTACGACCAGCCAGTTTGCCGGCTTTCGCGCCGGATTTGATGCGCAGGATTTCTTCGGCTTTTTCGAAGTTGCCTTCGGCTTCAACCAAGGCTTTTTTGCATTCCATCATGCCCAGGCCGGTAGCGGCGCGCAGATCGGCAACCATTTTTGCAGTAATTTCTGCCATTTTGAATCTCCTAGATTTTGGGGAAACACGGGGTATCCGTGTTTGGGAATGGGGTCGTCTGAAAAGGTTTCAGAACGGGATTTGAGAAAAGGGGCATAACGCCCCTCTTCGGTTTGCCGGATTACTCGGCGGCAGCTTCTTGGGCAGCGGCTACGGTTTCTTGCAGCGCTTGGTTTTTGCCTTCCAAAACTGCGTCGGCGATGCCGCGGCAGTAGAGGCGAATGGCTTTGGCGGAGTCATCGTTACCGGGGATAACATATTTCACGCCGTCAGGGCTGTTGTTGGTATCGACTACGGCGATAACGGGGATGCCCAGTTTTTCAGCCTCGACCAGAGTACCTTTTTGGTAGCCGGTGTCGATAACGAAAATCGCGTCAGGCAAGCCTTTCATGTTTTTGATACCGCCTAAAGAACGTTCCAGTTTTTCAACATCACGTTGCATTTCCAGAATTTCTTTTTTGTTGAAACCGCCTTCGGCAGCGTTTTCCAAAGCAGCGGTTTTTTCTTCCAGGCGTTTGATGGATTGCTTAACGGTTTTGTAGTTGGTCAGCATGCCGCCCAACCAACGGTAATCGACGAAAGGCATACCGGCGCGGGTAGCTTCTTCGCGGATGATTTCACGCGCTTGACGCTTGGTGCCGACAAACAGCACGGTGCCTTTGTTGGCAACCAGACGGCGTACGGCTTCTTGCGCTTCTTGGAACATCGGCAGGGTTTTTTCCAGGTTGACGATGTGGATTTTGTTGCGCGCACCGAAAATGTATTGTGCCATTTTCGGGTTCCAGAAACGGGTTTGGTGGCCGAAGTGAACGCCGGCTTCAATCATCTGACGCATAGTAATTTGAGACATTTTATTTCCTTGAAAGGGTTAAGAGCACACATTCAATCGCATAGAACTTGATAGGCTGCGCCTATTGTCAAGCACCCTTCGGCGAAAGTGGGCATAAGTTTTAAAAAATAGTGTGTTTCCGAAATGGAAAACTGACGGATTATAGCGGATAAGGGGTCGTCTGAAAAGGGATTTTATGCACTGCCGTCGTGTTTGCCGCCTTCTTGTCCGACTGCGCGGCGGCTTTGTTCGAATGCTTCCTTTTCCTGCTGCTTCATCAGGCGGTTGCGGCGGCGGATAGTGACGACGAAAACGGTAAACGCAACGGGCAGAACCGCCCAAAAAACCAAATAAATCAGCGCACGCGCAATGCTCGGTTGTGCGGCGGAATACATGACGGCGACGAAGAGGTAGCCGATAAGGACGATATGCCACATGGCGGAATCCTGTTTTGATGTTAACGGAGCGTTTATAATCGCCGTATTCTACAACAACACTCAAAAGGTCGTCTGAAATGAGGAATGAGGAAAAACACGCCCTGCGCCGCGAATTGCGCCGCGCCCGCGCGCAGATGGGGCATCAAGGGCGGTTGGCGGCTGGGCAAACGGTTAACCGCCTGCTCAAACGTTATATCAAGAAGGGGCGGAAGATCGGCGTGTATTGGCCGATGGGCAGCGAGCTGCGGCTGGACGGCTTTGTCCGAGCGGCGCAAAAACGCGGCGCCAAACTTTATCTGCCTTATATCGAACCGCGTTTGCGCCGGATGTGGTTCACGCCCTATCCTGCCGACGGAGTAAAACAAGAACGCAAGCGCGGTAAGGCAAAATTGAACGTACCGCAGTTTGCGGGGCGCAAAATCCGCGTACACGGTTTATCGATATTGTTCGTCCCGATTGTCGGTATGGACCGCAATGGCTACCGCTTGGGGCAGGCAGGCGGCTATTACGACGCGACACTCTCAGCAATGAAATACCGTTTACAGGCAAAAACCATAGGCGTAGGCTTCGATTGCCAACTGGTTGACACGCTGCCGCGCGAACCGCACGACCTGCCGCTGGACGGGTTTGTATCGGAGTCGGGCGTGCTGGTGTTCAAACATCATTAATCAATAGCTTTCAGACGACCTCTAAAAATGCCGTCTGTTAAGACACTATAAAAGGTCGTCTGAAAACTCAAATCATCAAACAAAAAGGAAACTTCATGGCTGATTTCTCATCCGCTCCAGTTTTGTCCTTCGACCGCGTCCGTCTTGAGCCTTTAACAACAGCACACGAAGCCGGTTTGCGCGAAGCAGTTTGCGACGGCGAAGTCTGGAAACTGAACGTAACCACTGCGCCCGAACCCCTCCAAGTAGCGGACTACATCCGTACCGCCACGCAAACCCGCCTCGCCTTCGCAGTCATCGACGAAGACACAGGCAAAATTGTCGGTTCGACTTCGCTTTACCACATCGACCCCGCCATCCCACGCCTCTACATCGGTTTCACATGGTACGCCCTGTCGGCACGGCGCACGCGCATCAATACCGCCTGCAAAATCATGTTGCTCGACTACGTTTTCGACACTTTAAACTGCCGCTGCGTCTGCTGGCAGACCGACAACCTCAACACCGCCTCCCAGCGGGCCATCGAACGCTTGGGCGCACACCAAGACGGCATCTTGCGCTGCCACAAATTGCGGAAAGACGGCAGCGTGCGCGATACGGTGGAATACAGCCTGCTGCGCGAGGAATGGCCGCAGGCAAGGGCAAAACTGCTCGAAAAAGCGGCAGCTTATGACGCATCCTGAAAAAACGTTTTCTTCTTCATTTTTTCATCAAAACACGTCCATCTTGCTGACAATCTGAAGTCTTTAAGAAGTGAATGAAATCAGGCACAACCCCGCCAAATACCTGATAAATAAAGGTCGTCTGAATGTTTCAGACGACCTTTTCAAACCGCGTTTATGTAAATCCAAACAGAAAATCTTTGCAATTCTCAGAAAAATCCACTAAATTCTCAATAACATATTATGAACGGTTTAACATCGGTTCAAAATGTAAAACCCGCGCGCAATCTTCCACGCCAAAAACACCGCGCCAGCAGGTTTTACCGCCGAAACAGGCGTTCGTAATACAACGGATAATCATAAAGGCAGGATATGCCTGTTTCTAGGAGTACAACCATGGCTGAAGCAACAGATGTTGTCTTGGTGGGTGGAGGCATTATGAGCGCGACTTTGGGCGTTTTGCTCAAAGAACTCGAACCGTCTTGGGAAATCACCCTTATCGAACGCTTGGAAGACGTAGCGTTGGAATCGTCAAACGCTTGGAACAACGCCGGCACAGGGCATTCCGCGTTATGCGAACTCAATTACGCCCCGCTCGGCGCAGACGGTACCATCGACCCGACCCGCGCCCTCAATATTGCCGAACAATTCCACATCAGCCGCCAGTTCTGGTCATCGCTTGTCGAAGAAGGCAAAATCACCGACAACTCCTTCATCCATACCGTCCCGCATATGTCGCTGGTCATAAACACCGACCATTGCAACTACCTGCAAAAACGTTTCGACGCCTTCAAATCCCAAAAACTCTTCGAACGGATGGAATTCTCCACCGACCGCGCCAAAATCGCCGAATGGGCGCCGCTGGTCATCAACGGCCGTAAAGAAGGACAACCCGTCGCCGCCAACTACTCCGCCGAAGGCACGGACGTCGATTTCGGCAGCCTGACCCGCCAAATGGTGCAATACCTGCGCGAAAAAGGCGTCAAAACCGAGTTCAACCGCCACGTCGACGACATTAAACGCGAATCCGACGGCGCATGGGTACTCAAAACCAGCGACACCCGCAACCCCGACGGACAGCTCACCCTCCGCACCCGCTTCCTCTTCCTCGGTGCAGGCGGCGGCGCACTGACCCTGCTGCAAAAATCCGGCATCCCCGAAGGCAAAGGCTACGGCGGCTTCCCCGTTTCCGGCCTGTTCTTCCGCAACAGCAACCCCGAAACCGCCGCGCAACACAACGCCAAAGTGTACGGACAAGCCTCCGTCGGCGCGCCGCCCATGTCCGTCCCGCATCTCGACACCCGCAACGTCGACGGCAAACGCCACCTCATGTTCGGCCCTTACGCAGGCTTCCGCTCCAACTTCCTCAAACAAGGCTCGCTCATGGATTTGCCCATGTCCATCCACTTGGACAACCTCTACCCCATGCTGCGCGCCGGTTGGGCGAATATGCCCCTGACCAAATACCTGCTGGGCGAATTGCGCAAAACTAAAGAAGAACGCTTCGCCTCCCTGCTCGAATACTATCCTGAAGCAAACCCTGACGACTGGGAACTCATCACCGCAGGGCAACGTGTGCAAATCATCAAAAAAGACCCTGAAAAAGGCGGCGTCCTCCAATTCGGCACTGAAATCGTCGCCCACGCCGACGGCTCGCTCGCCGCACTCTTGGGCGCATCCCCCGGCGCATCAACCGCCGTACCCTTGATGATCAAGCTCATCCACCAATGCTTCCCAAGCCGTATCCCGTCATGGGAAGGTCGTCTGAAAGAGCTTGTTCCCGGCTTCGGCATCAAGCTCAACGACAACCCGCAGCTTGCCGAAGAAATCATCAGCCACAACGCCAAAGTATTGGGCATCCATCATCAATGATGGGAAAGTAATGATGAAAACAGCGTATCCTTGAGATACGCTGTTTTTAGTTATAAATTTCTACGAAGCCTTCAAATTTTTTACAGCTTCTGATGCGGCTTTTATTTATCCTAGTGAGGATCTTTTTAATTTATATTAACTCTTAATTTTTGGTTCCATACGTTTGGCACCCTATAAATTAAATTTCTGGAGACACTTAAAATGCAGAAACGTGGAATTATTATGGCTCCTCCTATTGAGGTTACTGATAGTGGCATAATTAGTGGAAAAATTGACTTGAAACAGCAAATTAGGATGCTTCTATTTTTTTGGGACAAAATAATTTTACCTAACAATAATATACTTCATATCAATTACTCCAATGTAGATGATATTAATTTGCTTCAACAAGAAAAAATTCTAGAAATTGAAGAAGTCTGGTTAACTGGACTCTATTCAGCAAATAAAGATATGTTCTTGAACGTTCAAGAAGAAATTTTTCATAGTTACAACCATGATGGAGCTGAATGTCTTTGGAGTTTGCAACAATTACACGAAGATTTATCTTTCCAAGCTTCTAAAAATATAAAGACAACTCTTCAGAGAACGATTGAATTTGAACTTTACAAAGCTATTCCTATTCCGAAAAAATCTATCCCCCTTGAAGAAATTTTAAATTTCAAAGAAAAATATAATGATGAATTGATGACATTACGCTTATGCTTAAGTGCTATGTATGATGAAATAATTAGGTCGCCTGATCAAATATATACAAAAAGTATAAAGCTATCGCAACTAGTAAAAGCAATTGATGACTTACATAAATCTATGGATTCACATAAGGTTATGAAGAATAAATTCTTAGCCAGCAAGAAAATTATCTTAAGAACAGACTTTTCAGATTTAATTGGTGCAATTCCGGCAGGTTATGGAATCTATGAAGGAATGAATCATCTTGGAATACCCTCACCTCTTTCCATGCTTCTTGCTTCACTAGGTGCCTTTATAAAAATTGGAATTAAAGAAAATAAAATAATTGAAGATATTCCTAGAGAATTAAAAGATTATGCGTATATTTCTAGAATAGAACAAAATTTTGCATAACATAAAATACCGCCTGAAAAATATTTTCAGGCGGTTTCCGTTATTATTAAATTAATTATTTCTTATTCCCAACTGCGGCAATACCGAACCTTCGCCCAGCGACAACAAGCCGCTTTGCGAGTAGATGCCGAGTTTGGCGCGGGTGTCGGTGATGTCGAGGTTGCGCATGGTGAGCTGGCCGATGCGGTCGAGCGGGGTGAACGCGGCGTCTTCGACTTTTTCCATGCTCAGGCGTTCGGGCTGGTAGGTCAGGTTGGGCGATTCGGTATTCAGAATCGAGTAGTCGTTGCCGCGGCGCAATTCAAGGGTTACTTCGCCGGTAATGGCTTTGGCGACCCAGCGTTGGGCGGTTTCGCGCAACATGAGGGCTTGGCTGTCGAACCAGCGGCCTTGGTAGAGCAGGCGGCCGAGGCGCAGGCCGTTGATGCGGTATTGTTCGATGGTGTCTTCGTTGTGGATGCCGGTCACCAAGCGTTCGTAGGCGATGTGGAACAATGCCATGCCCGGGGCTTCGTAGATACCGCGCGATTTGGCTTCGATGATGCGGTTTTCGATTTGGTCGCTCATGCCCAAGCCGTGGCGGCCGCCGATGCGGTTGGCTTCGAGGAAGAGTTCGACGGGGTCGGCGTATTCTTTGCCGTTCAGTGCGACCGGCACGCCTTCTTCAAAGCGCACGCTGACTTCTTCGGGTTTGACTTCGACGTTTTCGTCCCAGAAGGCAACGCCCATGATGGGTTTGACGATTTTGATGCCGCTGTTGAGGAACTCCAAGTCTTTGGCTTCATGCGTTGCGCCGAGCATATTGGAATCGGTGGAATAGGCTTTCTCCACCGACATTTTGTAGTTGAAGCCGTTGGCAATCAGAAATTCGCTCATTTCGTGACGGCCGCCGAGCTCGTCGATAAATTGTTGGTCGAGCCAAGGTTTGTAGATTTTCAGCGCAGGATTGGTCAAGAGGCCGTAGCGGTAGAAACGCTCGATGTCGTTGCCTTTGTAGGTACTGCCGTCGCCCCAGATGTTGACGTCGTCTTCCTTCATGGCGGAAACGAGCATAGTGCCGGTAACGGCGCGTCCTAAAGGCGTGGTGTTGAAATAGGCGATGCCGCCGGTGGAAACGTGGAACGCGCCGCATTGGATGGCGGCGATGCCTTCATGTGCCAACTGCGCGCGGCAGTCGATCAGGCGGGCGTTTTCCGCACCGTATTCCATCGCTTTTTTGGGAATGGCGTTGTAGTCGTCTTCGTCGGGCTGGCCGAGGTTGGCTGTGTAGGCATAAGGCAGCGCGCCTTTGAGTTTCATCCACAACAGCGCGGCAGAGGTATCAAGGCCGCCGGAGAAGGCGATGCCGACTTTTTGACCGACGGGGAGGTGTTGCAGGATAGTATTGTTTTGGCTCATGAGGGAATCCTTTGGACTAAAAATAAATGGGCGCAACCGCCCCTTTTCGTAAAATTAGGTTTATTATCTAATAAATATTGCCGACAATCCAGCCGAGTAAACCAAATAGGTCGTCTGAAAACGGATTTCGGTTTTCAGACGACCTATGTCAATCTTGATTTAAAAAACAGCATTTTGCATACAACTCCGACAAGGTCGCCGAGCCGATATCGCCGAAATCCTGCAAGCCCGTGCATTCGGCAATCCGATGGCGGATGTAATTGACGGACTCCGGGGGTAAAGCCGGCAGACGGGTAAACGACTGTACTGCGGTATATACCGTCAGCGGCGTGCCGTACGGCTGCTTGGGGACGAGCGCAATCCGGTAGATATTAATGATTCTGCTTCGTTTCGTATCAGTAAATACCGCCACGCCGCAAAAATCCTCTAAAGGCAGTGTTTGCGTGCCTTCGCGGCTGATTTTGCAAATCCCTTCTTCTGAAAATACGATTTCGCGGCTGCGTTTATAAAAGTCACGCCACAGCGACCATGCGGCAAAGGCAAAGAGCGTTAAGCCCAGTGCAATGCGCCGTTCCATCAGTATCAAACCCAAGCCGAAGACGGAAAAGAAGACACTTTCCAAACAGTCAAGCCGGTTTTTCGGTTGTTTCAAACGATATTCGTGCATGGTTTTCCTTGTGTTTAACCCTTTGGGCGCGTCCGGACATTTTCAGACGACCTCCGAGAAGAAAGATTATGAAAGACCAACAGCATTTGTTCAACCTCATCATCATCGGCGACGAAATCCTGCACGGCAGCCGCCAAGACAAGCATTTCGCCTTTTTCAAATCCCTGCTGGAATCGCGCGGACTGAAGCTCAATCAGGTGCAATATCTGCCCGACGAACCTGATTTGCTGGTCAAACAACTGCGCCGCAGCTTTTCAGACGGCCTGCCGACTTTCGTTACCGGCGGCATCGGTTCCACGCCCGACGACCACACCCGTCAAGCGGCCGCCGCCGCTTTGGATTTGCCCGTCGTCCGCCATCCCGAAGCCGCCAAGTTCATCGAAGCCGTTACCCTTAAACGCGGCGAGCCGCTCGACGCCCCCGAACACGCCCAACGCCTGAAAATGGCGGATTTTCCCGCAGGCGCAGAGCTTGTGCCCAACCCGTTCAACAACATCGCCGGATTTTCCATCCGCGAACATTATTTCTTCCCCGGCTTCCCCGTGATGGCGCACCCGATGGCGGAATGGGTTTTGGATACTTATTACGCCGACCGTTTTAACCAAACCGAACGCGGCAGCCGCAGCGTGTATGTGTTCGGACAACCCGAATCGCGCGTCGCGCCGATTATGGAATACGTCGAACGCACCTACCCGGGCGTGCGCTCTTACAGTCTGCCCAGCGTCGGCTGGCAGAATGCGGACGGAACGGCGGTCAAGCCGCATATCGAGTTCGGCATCAAAGCGGAAGGCGGGGCGTGCCGCGATTTGGACAAAGCATGGGACGAAGTATTGCAGCGTTTGAAAGATGTGGGCGCGGAGTTGAAAGATACGCCTGCCTAAGCCATTTTGTTCTTATTTTGACAAAAAGGTCGTCTGAAAAACCTAAAACGGCTTTTCAGACGACCTCGATATCCTGATATCAACTTGCAGACTTTCCTATATTACCGTTCCTCTTGCGCGGCTTGATACTCTTTTTTAAGGCACTTTTTATCCTCTCGGAAATAATTTTTGATAGAAGTGCGCTTTTTTGACCGTTATCATTTGGATTAAAAATCTTATTTACTTTTGCAATCGACTCGATTATATTACCGTTTAATGCAATTTATTACATTAACTAACACATATATTGTATAAATATACATTATTCGTCTATTAAAAATTCCGACTCGATTGATAACACTCTTTATCACTTTAGATGCAATATATGACGGAATTTGACTTTATCAGACAATATTTGCAAAAACAGAAAAGCAGCGGTTTGATTTTGGGCATTGGCGACGACGCTGCGATTATCCGCCCAAGTCACGGATTTGATTTATGTTTTAGCGCGGACATGCTGTTAAAAGACAGACATTTTTTTTCTGACACCGCTCCAGAAGATTTGGCATGGAAAATGCTAGCTGTCAATATATCCGATATGGCCGCGATGGGCGCAACCCCGAAATGGGTGTTATTGAGTGCCGGATTACCCGAATTGGACGAAAATTGGCTGAAACGTTTTTGTGACAGCTTTTTCAGTTTGGCGCAGCGCTTCGGCATTACCCTGATCGGCGGCGATACGACCAAAGGCGATTTGGTCTTCAACGTCACCATTATCGGCGAGCTTCCGCAAGGACAAGCCCTACGGCGCGATGCCGCGAAAGACGGCGACGATATTTGGGTATCGGGACAAATCGGATCAGCAGCAGCCGCTTTAAACTGCCGCCTGAACACACACACACTACCGCCCGATTTGTTCGACCGCTGCCATGACAGGCTGCTCCGTCCGGAGCCTAGAGTGGGATTGGGACAGGCGCTTTTGCCCATTGCCCATGCCGCTCAAGATATTTCGGACGGGCTGGCACAAGACCTCGGTCACATTTTGACCGCGTCATCGGTCGGAGCGGAAATTTCGGCAAATGCGCTGCCGGTTTTAGAAGAATTGAAAAACGTCTTACCGCACGAAAGCTGGCTCTCCTGCGCACTGGCAGGCGGCGATGATTACGAATTGGTTTTCACCGCCCCCGAATGCCGGCGCAGCGAGATTCAGACAATAGCCGGACAATGCGGCGTAGCAGTAACGCCCATCGGGAAAATAAATAATACAGGTCGTCTGAAAATAATAGATTCCAATGGCGGCGAATTAAAACTGACTTCATTAGGATTTGATCACTTTGGCTGAATTTAAACCTACTTTCGACTGGTTGAAGCAGCGCCCGTTATGCCTGTTGGCATTCGGATTCGGCAGCGGTCTCGCGCCCGTCGCACCCGGCACATTCGGAACGATGGCGGCGCTGCCGATAGCATTTCTCTTGGTTTTAATCGGTATCGACGGCTGGATTCTGGCTTTTTTGTGTGTCGCCCTGTTTATGTGGGGCATCCGCATTTGCAACCACACTGAAAAAGCGCTCGGCATTCAAGACTACGGCGGTATCGTTTGGGACGAAATGGTAGCGATGCTTCTGATTCTGGCTTTTGCACCGTTTAAATGGAATTGGTGGCTGGCGGCATTTATTCTGTTCCGCCTGTTTGATTCCATCAAACCTTGGCCGATCAAATGGTTTGACCGGCATGTGCACGGCGGATTCGGCATCATGCTGGACGACATCATCGCCGCCATCATGACCTTGATAGTTTTAGGCATTGCCGCCTGGATTATCTGATTTTTTCAACACACTTATTCGAAGCCATAAGACTTCAAACGCATCGAAAAAAATCGGTGCAAACAAAAAACACTATTACGGGACAACAAAAATGAACGAAATCGAAATCAATGTTCAACCACGCTACGTTGCGGGTCAAAGCGATGTTTATCGCGACCGCTATGCCTTCAACTATGTGATTACCATCTGCAACCGCAGCAACGATGTCATCACGCTGCGCCAGCGTTTCTGGGAAATCACCGACGGACACGGAGCAACCGAGCCGGTAGGCCATTCCGGTCTGATTGAAGAACAGCCGGTCCTCTATCCGGGCGAGGCGTATGAATACAACAGCGGCTCCCAACTCTGCACCCCATGGGGCAGCATCGAAGGCGCATACGAGTTTGAAGACAGCATCGGCGAACGCTTTATCGTCGGCGTGCCGAAGCTGGAATTCAAAGCAGGCTTCACCCTGCAATAAACACCGAGCAAAAACAATACAGATCGGGAAAACCAAAGGTCGTCTGAAAGATTAAGGGGCTTTCAGACGACCTTTTTTATAGTGGATTGACTTTAAACCAGTACGGCGTTGCCTCGCCTTAAGCTCAAAGAGAACGATTCTCTAAGGTGCTGAAGCACCCAAGTGAATGGTTCCGTACTATCTGTACTGTCTGTGGCTTCGTCGCCTTGTCCTGATTTAAAGTTAATCCACTATACCGAAGCAATGCCGCGTCGTATCTTATTGGAAACGCCCCCGCTTCACCTGCATCTGCCCCTTGCCCAACTGCGCCGCCAAGCCGTGATTGCGTAAAGCGTGTGTCAGCGCGATGGCGAGTCCGTCGGCGGCGTCCGATTGCGGCGTACCCGACAGCGACAGCATCTGCACCACCATATGCTGCACTTGCTCTTTCGCCGCCTTGCCCTTCCCGACCACAGCCTGCTTGACCTGCAAAGCCGTATATTCAAACACAGGCAAATCTTCCATCACCAACACCGCCAACGCCGCCCCGCGCGCCTGCCCCAGCATCAGCGTAGCCGCCGGATTCACATTGACAAACACCTGCTCCACCGCCGCCTGATGCGGGCGGTATTGCTGCACAATCTCCCTGATATGCTGCGCAATCACGGCGATACGCTCTGCCAACGGCGCATTCGGCGGCGTTTTGATACAGCCTGACGCCACATAAAAATGTTCTCTGCCGCATACGTCGATCACGCCGAAACCGGTTACCCGACTGCCGGGGTCTATGCCCAAAATGCGGACGCTTTTTTGTAGAGTCATCTCAGTTTCTTATTCCCATATTTTCAATCAACCTTCCGTCTTCTCCAGCTTATAGTGGATTAACTTTAAATCAGGACAAGGCGACGAAGCCGCAGATAGTACATCAGGACAAGGCGATGAAGCCGCAGATAGTACAGATAGTACGGAACCGATTCACTTGGTGCTTTAAGCACCTTAGAGAATCGTTCTCTTTGAGCTAAGGCGAGGCAACGCCGTACTGGTTTAAATTTAATCCACTATAAAAGGTCGTCTGAAAACCGATTTTCAAGCTTTCAGACGACCTTTGCCTTCTTTTTACGCCTTATTTCTTAAACATATTTTTAATGATGCCCATCACACTGCGGGAGATGGCATTGGTCACTTGGCGGTTGATTTGGCTGCCGATGGCGTCGGCAACGTTGTAGCCCAAGCCCTGTCCTGACTTTTTACGACCGCCGCTCAAGCCGCCGAGCAGTCCGCCGAGTATACCGGGGTCGGCATTGGCGGCTTCTTTTTCAGCGGCTTTCTGCGCTTTTTCCTGCTCTTTTGCCGCCGCTGCCGCCTCTTTCTCCGCCGCAGCCTGACTGTCGGCTTCGGCTAAGGCTTCAAAGGCGGAATAGTTGTCCACCATATCTTTATAGGTCGGATACAAATCATCGTTTTGGAACAAGCGGTTGCGCTCTTCGGCGGCAAGCGGGGTCAAGGAAGATTGCGGCGGCAGGACGAACGCGCGCTCTACCGGTTCGGGCATACCTTTTTCGTCGAGGAAGGAAACGAGCGCTTCGCCGACGCCCAGTTCGGCAATCGCTTCGGCAACTTTGATATTCGGATTGCTGCGGAACGTTTCGGCAGCGGCCTTAACCGCTTTCTGGTCGCGCGGCGTGAAGGCGCGCAGGGCGTGTTGCACGCGGTTGCCGAGCTGTCCGAGGATGGTGTCGGGCAAGTCGAGCGGGTTTTGGGTCACGAAATACACGCCCACGCCTTTGGAACGGATCAGGCGTACAACTTGTTCGACCTGCTCCACCAACGCATTGGCGGCGTTGTCGAACATCAAATGCGCTTCGTCGAAGAACATCACGAATTTCGGTTTGTCCAAATCGCCGACTTCGGGCAGGGTTTCAAACAACTCCGCCAACATCCACAGCAAAAACGCGCTGTACATACGCGGCGAGCGCATCAGTTTTTCCGAATTGAGGACATTGATGACGCCTTTGCCGTTGTCGGTCTGCATCCAATCTTGCAAGTTGAGCGACGGCTCGCCGAAGAATTTTTCCGCGCCTTCGTTCTCCAGCGTCAAAAGCTGCCGCTGAATCGCGCCGATACTGGCGGCGGAGACGTTGCCGTATTGCGTGCGGTATTCCGAAGCGTGGTCGGAAACGTGTTTCAGCATACTGCGCAGGTCTTTCAAATCCAGAATGTGCCAGCCTTTATCATCGGCAACTTTAAACACGAGGTTCAGCAGGCCTTCCTGCGTGTCGTTCAGGTTCATCAAACGCGCCAGCAGCAGCGGGCCCATTTCCGAAACAGTCACGCGCACCGGAATGCCGGTTTCGCCGTAAACATCCCAAAAGCGCACGGGGAAGCTTTGCAGCCATTGCTCGCCCAAACCAAACTCGGCAATGCGTTCGCCTACTTTGCCGCTGGCGGCACCCGCTTGCGCGATGCCCGACAAATCGCCTTTGACGTCAACCAAAAATACGGGAACGCCCTCGCTGCTGAAGGCTTCCGCCATACGGCGCAGGGTCACGGTTTTGCCCGTACCGGTCGCACCGGCGATCAAGCCGTGGCGGTTCGCCATTTTGCCTTGGATTTCAAGTGTCTTATCGCCCGCGCGCGCGATGGGGAATGTCGTCATGAAGGTTTCCTTTGATTGGATGGTTTATATCGGTATAGAAACGGCGCGCCCGAATATCGGCGCAAACCGTCTGTCAAACTGCCGCCATTCTACCGTTTTGCAGGGGATGGCTTCAACCCGCAGCAAACCGACGCCCTCCCCCAACCACCGCGTGCAAAGCCCACGCTACACAACGCTACTTCGCCCGCCCATTGCCATACATCAAAAGGTCGTCTGAAAAAAACCGTTTCCCGAATTTCAGACGACCCCGCCGCCGCGAAAAGCGTATACTTTCCCTATCGCAACCAAGGAGCCGAATCATGAAAATCCTGCCCGTCCTGACCGCCGCGCTGCTCTTGTGTGCCTGCGCCGCCGACCGCGAAACCGAAGCCCTGAAAAACAGCCTGTCCGAAGCGCAAACCGCCGTGCGCCTTTCCGCCGAAAACACCAAACGGCTGGAAGACACCTATTCCGACATCTACTTCCACCTCGACAGCCTGACCGTCGAGAGCTTCAAAAAACGCGTCGCCAACGGAGACACCGTTTACGCCTACATCGGCCGCCCGAGCTGCGGCGACTGCAACGCCTTCGAACCCATGTTCAAACGCTACATCGCCAGCCGCAACCTGAACGGCAAAATCTACTTCGTCAACGTCCACCGCCTGCACCAAGACAAAGAAGCATGGACCGCGTTCCGCCAACAATACAAACTCGGCGGCACGCCCGTCCTAGCGAAATACAGCAAAGGCAAACAAGTCAACAAGCTCGATTTGGAAGAAAACGGCGGCAAAATCAGCGCCGAAGACTTGGAGAAATGGCTGGACACAAACGGCTTGCGATAAGCTGCCCGTTTGGGATTGCACCGTTTGAGGGTTAGAGATTTTGCGGAAGGATGAAGAGAGGTCGTCTGAAAATGGGATTTTGGTTTCAGACGACCTCGTTTATTCAATCAACGCAAGCTTGGGATAACTCAAGTAGCGTGGGCTTCGCCCACGAATGAATAAAAACACAGCTATTTTTCGAATTAACATACAGCAAGTTTCGTGGGCAAAGCCCACGCTACTCGTGGCTTCAACGGCAACTTGTCCCTTCCACCGTCCGGCGGGGGAGGGTTAGGATGGGGGTGGCTTTGCAGCTTTAGGCAAAATCAAACTGGTGCAGCCCTCAGAGCCACCC
>NZ_KV794939.1:71103-71599 GCF_001808875.1 Neisseria sp. HMSC064E01 | reverse complement strand
GGAAGGTTAGGATGGGGGTGGCTTTGTGGTTTTAAGCAAAATCAAATTCGTGCAGCCCGTAGAGCCACCCTCTCCCCAGCCCTCTCCCGCCGGACGGGAGAGGGGGCAGGTTGCGCGTAGAGACATAGATTTCTGTCGCACTACCGTCATTCCCGCGCAGGCGGGAATCTACTTTTGAATCTCGGCAACTGTTTTTCAAACATCAGTTTCTTAAGATTTCTGATGGATTCCCGCCTGCGCGGGAATGACGGCGGAGGGGTGTTTAGCGTGGTCTTATTATGAGGAAAGGTCGTCTGAAACTAAGTTTTCGGTTTCTGACGACCTCGTTTATTCAATCAATGCAGATTTGGGATAACTCAAGTAGCGTGGGCTTTGCCCACGAATGAATAAAAATACAGCAATCCTTCAAATTAGCATACTGCAAGTCTCGTGGGCAAAGCCCACGCTACTCATTGCTGCAACGACAACCTGTCCCTTCCCCCGTCCGGCGGGGGAA
>NZ_KV794939.1:68971-71003 GCF_001808875.1 Neisseria sp. HMSC064E01 | reverse complement strand
GCCCTCTCCCGCCGGACGGGAGAGGGGGCAGGCTGTATGTCGTGGCATAGATTTCTGCCTGACTACCGTCATTCCCGCCCCCGCCTACGCGAGGACAGGCTACGACGGGAATCTACTTCTGAATCTCGACAACTGTTTTTCAGACATCAGTTTCTTAGAATTTCCGATGGATTCCCGCCTGCGCGGGAAAGACGGCGGTGGGGTGTTTGGCGTGGTTTGCTTATAAGAAAAGGTCGTCTGAAACCAAATTTTCAGTTTCAGACGACCTTTGTTGGATAAATTACAATTAAAGTCAGATTTTAATCTTCCTAAAGGGGAGGTATTATTTGTTGTGTTCCATATTCATTAAGAATCAGCATCTTTGTTTCATCACAGAATTGTTGCATTGCTTTCGTTTGCTTCTCATTCGTCAATGCTTCCCACTCAGGGTCATTTTCTTTTTTCCAATCAGAATAAATTTTTGAAATAAAATCATTTACTGTGATACGTACACCTGAAAGTTCCTTGCTAGCCTTTAGCTGTTCCCAATCAAAGCTAGCTGCTTGTAAATCCACATTTGCCAAGTTGACATTTGACAACCGAGCCATCTTCAATTCAGCACTTTGCAAATTAGCACTAAGCAATCTAGCTCCTTGAAAATTAACCAACCTCAAGTCAGCACCTTGTAAATTAGCCCGCCTCAAGCCAGCACCTTGTAAATTAGCCAGCAACAAGTCAGCATTTTGTAAATTAACTTCTATCAATTCAGCATCATTCAACTTTGCTCGCCTTAGTTTGCTATTTTGAAACTTAGTTTCTCTTAGGATAGCTCCACGAAAATCTGCTCCATTCAAATTCAAGTCTGATAAATCTCTAGCAATTTCACTTACCCCGCTTAAATGAAAATTTATCCCTGCTAAACAAATATTAGGGAGCATTTCATGAAAATCCTGCAAATTCGGTTTCGTATTTTCCTGATTCAAACTCAAAAGCACATGGGTTAAAGCTACTCCTATAGGGCTTCTAGCTTTTTGTCTCAACTCCTCAAAAATTTCCTCTCGCTCTAAATCAAATAAATGTCCTTCATCCAATTTCTTCAAACTATCCTGCTGCATTGCCTGCCAAGCAGACTTCAATAAATTGAATGCGGGTAGGCGGAAACTTTCACCGTAATCGCCTCGGAAAAACGGTAGCAGGTTATAGATGGCGGAAATCTGCAAAGCGACCGCGCCGTCTCGTTTGCTGAAAGTATCAAAATTGGCGGCATCTAGCTTTTTGGCATATTCTTCAGATTGTTCCGTCGGCTGTTCTGTAATTTCTGCCCCGTCTTTTAAGCTGCTTTTCTGCGTGGTTTTACTGACGGTTTTTATTTCCGGCAAATGCGCGCCGCTGACCCATTCGGACAGTTTTTGAAATTCTTTCAGATTAATGTCTTTGCGCTGGTTCTCGATTTGCTGTCTATTGTTTTCGTCGCGGAAATGCCAGATAACGAAAGCGACAGGGGCGGAAACAATCAGAATGATGAAGTTCCAATAGCCGACAGAATTGCTATTACTGTTGCTGTTTTTGATAGCTACAAAATAAGTAAGCACAAAAATGATTACTGACATGGCTCCTGCACACAAAACTTTTACCGCATTGCTCTGCCCGTCCAGCCAAGCCTTGCTTTTACTGATTGTTTCCGTGATTTTCTTCCAGATATTCCATTTCGCCATTTCTTCGTTCCCTTTATTGAATTTCAAGCCGTATCGCGCTCGGCGGCAGCCCGAATTTTATAGTATTGCGTGGAGGCAAAAAAGGAAAAGGTCGTCTGAAACTGAGTTTACGGTTTCAGACGACCTCTTGCCGTATCAGCAACCTTGTTCCTTCACCCGTCCGGCGGGGAAGGTTAGGATGGGGATGGCTTTGTGGCTTTAGGCAAAATCAAATTCGTGCAGCCCGTAAAGCCACCCTCTCCCCAACCCTCTCCCGCCAGACGGGAGAGGGGGCAGGCTGCGTGGCGCGGTATAAATTTCTGCCCAACTACCGTCATTCCCGCCCCCGCCTACGCGAG
>NZ_KV794939.1:37355-68871 GCF_001808875.1 Neisseria sp. HMSC064E01 | reverse complement strand
TCGGCAACTGTTTTTCAAACATCAGTTTCTTAGAATTTCCGATGGATTTACGCCGTAGCCTGTCCTCGCGTATGCGGGGGCGGGAATGACGGCGGCGGTGTGTTTGACGTAGTGTGTTCATAAGAAAAGGTCGTCTGAAAACCTTAAAAATCAGGTTTTCAGACGACCTTTTGTCTTGGTTTCTAAATGTTATTTCTTCAATTCCGCCAAAATCTCGTCAACGGTTTTCTTCGCGTCGCCGAAGCACATTACGCTGTTTTCGTTGAAGAACAGCGGGTTTTGTACGCCTGCGTAGCCGGTGTTCATCGAGCGTTTGAAGACGACGACTTCTTTTGCCTTCCACACTTCCAATACGGGCATGCCGGCAATCGGGCTGTTCGGGTCGGTTTGGGCGGCGGGGTTGACGGTGTCGTTCGCGCCGATAACCAGCACTACGTCGGTTTCGGGGAAGTCGTCATTGATTTCGTCCATTTCCAACACGATGTCGTAGGGGACTTTGGCTTCGGCGAGCAGTACGTTCATATGACCGGGCAGGCGGCCGGCGACGGGGTGGATGCCGAAGCGTACTTCGGCGCCGTTTTTACGCAAAAGCTCGGTGATTTCGGCAACGGGGTATTGCGCCTGCGCCACTGCCATGCCGTAGCCCGGGGTGATGATGACGCTGCTGGCGTTGCGCAGCATTTCGGCGACTTCGGCGGGTTTGGCTTCGCGGTATTCGCCGATTTCTTGGCTGCCGGAGGCTGCGGAGGAACCGTCGGTACCGAAGCCGCCTGCGATGACGGAGATGAAGGAGCGGTTCATGGCTTTACACATGATGTAGGACAGAATCGCGCCGCTGGAGCCGACCAGCGCGCCGGTGACGATAAGCAGGTCGTTGGAGAGCATAAAGCCTGCCGCTGCGGCCGCCCAGCCGGAGTAGGAGTTCAGCATGGACACGACCACGGGCATATCCGCGCCGCCGATGGAGGCGACCAAGTGCCAGCCGAATGCGAGGGCGATCAGGGTCATCAGGATCAGGATGAAGCCGCTGCCGTCAACGGATACGAAAACCAGCATCAGGATAAAGGATAAAACCAATGCAGCGAGGTTGAGCTTGTGTTTGGCGGGCAGTTGCAGCGGCGCGCTGTTGATTTTGCCGTTGAGCTTGCCGAACGCGACCAGCGAGCCGGTAAAGGTTACGGCGCCGATGAAGATGCCCAAATAGACTTCGACCAGATGGATGGTGTGCATATCGTGCGAAACGTTGCCCGGTGCGATATAGCTGTTGAAGCCGACCAAAACGGCTGCCAAGCCGACGAAGCTGTGCAAAAGCGCAATCAGCTCGGGCATTTCGGTCATTTCTACTTTTTTAGCTTTGTAGATTCCGATGGCGGCGCCAATCAGCATGGCGATGATGATCCAGCCCAGTCCGTGGGTGTTTTCGGAAAACACGGTAACGAACAAGGCGACCGCCATCCCCGCTACGCCGGAATAACAGCCCTGCTTGGCGGTTTCCTGCTTGGACAGCCCCGCCAGCGAGAAGATGAACAGTATCGCGGCTACGATGTACGCCGCTGTAACGAGTCCTGAAGACATGGTGATTCTCCAATTATTTGTGAAAGTAACTGTGTTTTTTAATCGGGTCGTCTGAAAGGTTTGATGGCGGATTCGCTTAACCGTCAACCGTTTGAGCGGTTGGAAATAACGGTGCGGGCATTTTGGTTTTATCCGCTGTCACTCAGTTGCCGCTAAGTTTTCAGACGACCTCTATATCGGGTTTCCTATTCGCCGCCGAATTGTGCCAAAAACTCTTTTTCGGTCAGCTTGGGCGTATCATTTGCCAGTTCGTAATACGGGGCTTTGGCGTCGATGTAAATCTGCTCTTCCAATTTGAAATCGGCGTTGTCGGCAAATAGTCCGGCGAAGACGAAATAGCTGTCGTTCGGCAGGAAATGGTAGAACAGGTGGGTACCGCAGTTTTTGCAGAACGCGCGTTCGGCCCATTCGGACGAATGGTAGCGGGCGATATTTTCACCGCCGTCGATTTTCGGCGGTTTGGCGGCAATCAGCGAAAACGTCGCGCCGCTGCCCCAAATGCGGCACATCCCGCAATGGCAGGCGTGGACGTGTTTGTCGTGTTCCACTTCTAAAGATACGTTGCCGCACAGGCATTTTGCTTTCATGGTCGAAATCCTCATATTCGAAAACTGGCTTCCAGGTCGTCTGAAAACCCGCTGCATTCGTTTTAGCGAAATTCGCTGAACTCGTTTTAGCGAAATTCGCTACGCTCGTTTTCAGACGACCCCGCTGTCAGACAGCGGCTACAAACAGTCCGATGGTGCAGACAAATCCGCCCGTCCACATTGCCGAACGCAGGCTCGGTTTGTCTTTCAGATAACTGAAAATATAAGCAATGCGAAAGGCGATGAACGATATGGACAAAAGGTTGATGGTCGCTTGCGCGGCATTGCCTGTGGCGTGTGCCACCAAAACGGCGGCGGCAAACGGGGCGAACACTTCAAAACCGTTTTGCTGCGCGGCATTGGCGCGCGCCGACAAGCCTTGCGTGCGGGCGAGGAAATCGCGCGGATTTCGGTTGTCCGACGGCTGAAAACCGCCCTGCGCTTTGGCGATGAAGGAACAAAACAGCGGCAGCAGCGATGCGATCAGGATGCACCAATAGGCTAAAGTCATGGTTTACCCTTTCCTAAACATGTTCAACATCCGACGTGTTACGAAGAAGCCGCCGAAGATGTTGATGCTGGCAATCAGGATGGCGATGAACGCAAGCAGGGTCACGAAACCGTTGCCCTGGCTGATTTGCAGCAGCGCGCCGACGACGATGATGCCGGAGATGGCGTTGGTCACGGACATCAGCGGGGTATGCAGCGAGTGGCTGACGTTCCAGACGACGTAGTAGCCGATGACGCAGGCGAGGACGAACACGATAAAGTGGTTCAAAAATGCTGCGGGCGCGACCGCACCGACCCACAGTACCAATACGGCGGCGATGACGGCGGGCGCGAGTTTTTTCCACAGGGGAACGGGTTTCGGTTCGGGCTTGGCGGCAGGCGCGGCTTTTTCAGACGACGTTTGCTGCGGCTGGGCGGAAACTTGAATCGGCGGAGGCGGGAAGGTGATTTCGCCGTCGCGGGTAACGGTCATGTTGCGGATAATCACGTCTTCGAAGTCCAGCGTGATTTCGCCGTCTTTGTTCGGGCTTAACAGCTTGGTCAGGTTCACCAAGTTGGTGGCGTAAAGCTGGGAAGACTGTCCGGCAAGGCGGTTTGCCATGTCGGTGTAGCCGATGATTTTCACGCCGTTGTCGGTTACGAACAATTCGCCCGGTTTGGTGAGTTCGCAGTTACCACCCGTCGCCGCCGCCAAATCGACGATGACGGAGCCGGATTTCATGCTTTCCACCATTTCTTTGGTGATCAGCTTGGGTGCGGGTTTGCCCGGAATGGCGGCGGTGGTGATGATGATGTCCACCTCTTTCGCCTGTTCGGCAAAGAGCTTCATCTCGGCGGCAATAAATTCGTCGCTCATCACTTTAGCATAGCCGTCGCCGCTGCCGCCCGATTCTTGCGGGAAGTCGAGTTTCAGGAACTTGCCGCCCATCGATTCGATTTGTTCCGCCACTTCCAAGCGGGTATCGAATGCACGCACCACTGCGCCGAGCGAGTTTGCCGTACCGATCGCCGCCAAACCTGCCACACCTGCACCAATCACCAAAACCTGCGCGGGTGGCACTTTGCCGGCGGCAGTGATTTGACCGGTGAAGAAACGGCCAAAAGCGTTGGCGGCTTCAATCACGGCGCGGTAGCCGCTGATGTTTGCCATCGAAGACAAAGCATCCAAGGCCTGCGCGCGGGAAATACGGGGCACCATGTCCATCGCCAGTGCGTTCACTTTCTTGGCGCGCAAGGCTTCGACCAAAGCCTCGTTTTGGCGCGGCCACAAGAAGCTGACGATGGTCTGCCCTTCTTTGAGCAGCGGCAGCTCGCCTTCGGACGGCGCGTTGACTTTGTAAAGCAAAGGGCATGCCCAAACCGTTGCTTTGTCGGCAACGGTCGCGCCTGCTGCTTGGTAAGCGGCATCGTCCAAACTTGCCGCCAAACCTGCGCCGCTTTCGACAACGGTTTCAAAGCCCAGTTTGCTCAACAGTGCAATGGTGGCAGGCGTACAGGCGACGCGGGTTTCGCCGGATAATGACTCGCGTGGGATACCGATTTTCATCTCTGAATCCTTTTTTTGGGTTGTCTGTATATAAATGTTAATATATTCCATATAATCCCCTTATAGCGAATTTTCAGTGGACTGGCAATAGTTAAGCCGACAATTCGGCATTTCATCCTTGTATTCCCTTACAAATACTGTCGTCTGCGTTTAAAATCATTTCCTAAGCATTCGGCCTGAGTGCCGTAACATCCTTCACTGTTTCGTTATAGTGGATTAAATTTAAATCAGGACAAGGCAACGAAGCCGCAGACAGTACAAATAGTACGGCAAGGCGAGGCAACGCCGTACTGGTTTAAAGTTAATCCACTATATATAATCCGCATTTTTTGAGCCACCACCATGCCGCACGCCCTCGTCCTCCAATTTCCCTCCGCCGAAGCCCTGCCTTCCGCCCTCCTTGCCCTCCTGCCCGAGCCTGATTACGCCGATGAAAAGCGTATGCGTTTTATTGTTGAGGAAGGGTTTTCTTTAAGCGAGGCAGACGCGGCGTTGCTGGACAGCCATCAAATTGACCACGCCGTATTGCCCGATATGGCGTTTGGCGAACTCGGGCTGATTGTCAGCGATATGGATTCGACGCTGATCACCATTGAATGCGTCGATGAAATTGCGGCGGGTGTCGGCTTGAAAGACCGCGTGGCGGAAATTACCGAACGCTCGATGCGCGGCGAATTGGATTTCGAGCAGTCTTTGCGCAGCCGCGTTGCACTGTTGGCGGGATTGGACGAACGGGTTTTGGCGGAAGTTTATGAAAACGTTTTGCGGCTCTCGCCCGGTGCGGAATTTTTGTTGGACGAATGCAAGGCGCACGGCGTGAAATTCATGCTGGTGTCGGGCGGATTCACGTTTTTCACCGAAAAGCTGCAACAACACCTCGGCTTCGAATACCAACACGCCAATGTTTTGGAAATTGAAAACGGCAAGCTGACGGGTCGTCTGAAAGGCAGAATTATCGACGCGCAGGCAAAAGCGGATTTATTGCGCGAATACCGCGACTGCCTTGGATTGCAGCCGCATCAGGTGTTGGCGATGGGCGACGGTGCAAACGATATTCCGATGCTCAAAGAAGCCGGCATAGGCGTGGCTTACCGCGCCAAACCGAAAGCGCAGGCAGTCGCCGATGCCTGCATCAATTTCGGCGGGCTGGAGCGCGTCAGGGGTTGGTTTAAATAAACCGCCCGTATCGTTTGTCAGGAGTTTCCCTGTAAAGCAAAGGTCGTCTGAAAATTTTTCAGACGACCTTTTTGCTGTTTGAAATATCGTAATGACTGCGAACGGAACACCAAAGAGAACGCAGTAACAACACGCCAAAACGAAGCATCCACCCCGCTCCTAAACACAATCTTCTTCATCCCCCTAACAACCTTATCCTTTCTTCCTGTCAGACTGAAAACAGGTAATTAATCAACACAGTTATTACCGTTCTTAAAATAATTTGGCTATGCACTGAAAATATTGACTTAAATTAAACAAAATCGTTTTCTTATTCACAAACTATCCGACATTCTTTATACTACTAAAGTAGTAATTAACTACAACCAATGAACTAAACCAATAAAAGGAGCCCTAAGGATGAAACATCAGTTACTCCTTCTGCCGCTTGCCGTAGCTGTATCCCAAGCTTGGGCAGATACAAACCCCGTTCCCGAAGAGACTGTTACCCTTTCCCCTGTCACCGTCACCGGCACACAACAACAAAAAGCCAATAGCGTTACTTTCAACCCCAAAGCTGCTTTGCAACCCCTCCCTGCCGGAGACGGGGCAGACCTTTTACAGTCTGTCCCCAACATGAGCATCATCCGCAAAGGCGGTAGCTCGGGCGATCCGTTGTTCCGCGGTTTGGGCGGTTCGCGCCTGTCAATTAACGCCGACGACCAGTTTATTTACGGCGGTTGCGCTATGCGTATGGATCCGCCGACTGCATACATTCATCCAAACTCTTTCGACAAAGTCGTCGTGACCAAAGGCCCTCAAACCGTAACCCAAGGTATGGGCTTGGTCAGCGGTTCGGTACAATTTATCCGCAAAGACCCTGATTTCAGCGAAAAACCCTACAACATCAACGCCTCCCTGACTGCGGGCAGCAACGACCGCCGCGACGGCTCGCTTGAAGCCGAGTTCGGCGGCAAATACGCCTACGTCCGCAGCAATATTTCCCATAACGAAGCCGACGACTACAAAGACGGCTCAGGCAAACGCGTCCACTCCCATTTCAAACGCGACAGCCAAATGCTGCAACTGGGCATCACCCCGACCGAAAACACCACCATCGCCGGCACATACGAACGCAGCAGAGCCAAGGTCGCCTACGCCGACCGCATGATGGACGGCAGCAAATTCGACCGCGACGCATGGAATGTCCGCTTTACCCAACGCAACCTCACCCCTTGGTTCAGCGAACTCGAATTGCGCTACGGTGAAAGCGAAATCGACCACGTCATGGACACATACAGCCTGCGCACCATCCGCAATCCCGCAGGCAAACAGATTAAAAATGCCAACAACCCCAAACGCAACACCGACACAGGTCGTCTGAAAGCCACCTTCGATTGGGATAATCTCAACCTGCAAACCGGCGTAGATTATATGGACGACGTACACGTCGCCCGTATGGAACGCGGCGGCGACGGTTACAGCCACAAGCCTTTTATGCCCAACCAAAGTTTCAAACAATGGGGCGTTTTCACCGAAGCCGCTTGGCAGCAAACCGACAAACAACGTTGGGTAGCAGGCTTGCGCCACGACCGTGTCAAAGCGGATTATGATTCCGCAGACGTAACCGATCCCACCTTGAAACATCAGAAATTCAACTTGAATTCCGGTTTCTTACGTTGGGAACGTGATACGGATAACGGCTTGAAATACTATGCCGGATTCGGTATCGCCGAACGCTCGCCCGACTACTGGGAACGTCTGCGCGCCAAAAAGAAAATCATCCATCCCGAACAAAACCGCCAAATCGATGCGGGCATCATCTGGAAACGTCCTAACCTCCATGCCTCCGTGTCCGTATTCGGCAGCGATGTCAAAAACTTCATCATACTCGAACGCCAAGGCACGGATTTAGGCGTACGCAACGTTAAAGCCTCGCGTTTCGGCGGCGAAGCCGAAGTCAAATGGACGTTTGCGCCCAACTGGGAAATCGGCAGTAGCCTCGCCTACACCCACGGCAAAAACCGCACTGACGGCAAACCTTTGGCACAAACCCCGCCGCTCGAGTGGAACAACACCCTCGCCTTCGACAACGGCAAATACAGCGCAGGCGCGTTATGGCGCGTCGTGGCGAAACAAAACCGTTACAGCAAAGGTCAAGGTAACATCGTCGGTCAGGACATCGGCGCCTCTTCCGGCTTCGGCGTACTCTCGCTCAATGCCGGCTGGAAATTCAGCAAATACGCCACCTTGCAGGCCGGCATAGACAACGTGTTCAACAAAACCTATGCCGAATTTGTCAGCAAAGGCGGCGACCCTTCAGCAGGCACGCAAACCTTGCGCGTCAACGAACCCGGCCGTACCGCTTGGTTGAGGCTGCAAGCGAAATTCTGATGTTGAGTTGAGAAAGTGAAAGGTCGTCTGAAAACCCGATTGTGGGTTTTCAGACGACCTTTTTGATGATGACTTTAAAGTGAAGCTGTTTTACAAGAGACGATGTTTTAGTAATTCAAATCATATTCAAACCATACGGAACAGTTGAAATATCGTACCAAGATGAAAGGTTGAACCCAAGCCCCTGTATTTTTACCCGCCACCGCCCCGCAAATTTATAAAGGAACGAATCGGAAACCCTGTTCGTCAACCTCCAGTATGGAAGCGTAATCAGGCTTCCAGTCCCCCAACACAATACGGGTAAAGCCGTCTTCCTGATGGATATGCTCACGGTGTGTATGTCCGTGAATCAACAGTTGGGTATGATGCCGACGTACAATGTCTGCGGTGAATTGCGGCTGGACGTCCATGATTTCCGCCGCTTTATATTGTTTGCCCTGCTTACTGGTTCGGCGTATTTTACGGGCGATTTTCAGACGCAGGGCAAGCGGCAGGCTTAGGAACAAGCGTTGCAGCCATTTTTGGTGAACAATCTTTCTGAACTTCTGATAACGCGCATCATCGATACACAAAGTATCTCCGTGGCAAATCAAGGCAGAGCTGCCGTATAAATCGACCACCGCATATTCGGGCAGCAACTTCATACCGGATTGCGCTGCAAATTGCTTTCCGATCAAAAAATCCCGATTACCGTGTACGAAGAAACATTCCACCCCGTGCTGCACGACGGATTGAATCGCTTGCGCGACGGTTTGGGTCAATTCGGATTGCTCGTCGTCGCCTATCCAAAAATCAAACAAATCCCCCAAAATATAAACCGAACGAGCCTTCGGTGCTTTTTCTCGCATAAAGCACAAAAACAATTCGGTCAATTCGGGATGGGATTCGCTCAGGTGCAAATCGGAAATAAAGTAAATCGGCATGGCGGGCAACAGGTGTGAAATCCTTGCCATTATAGGTTTTCAGACGACCTTTGTATATCGGCCGCCAAGGTATGCGGCATTGTCCCGCCCATTGCCGAGACTGCGCTCAATTGCTCTTTTTATCCGACATTCAGGCAGGCAATGATTTGAAACCTACCCCATTCAGCCGCATTGGACGATTTTTTGATAACTGTCTTCCTGATGCACATCGCTGACAGGAACAACGTAAAACAATTCATTGCTGCGGACAAAACGGTTAACCAAATCCCTATCGATATCAAATACATGATGGCGCAAGCCGTTCAAGCCGCGGAATATCATGGTTTTCCAGTCCGCATACCCGTTGGCGTTGGGGCGGATATCGTTCATCGCGTCCAGCGCCAGCAGCTTGCGGTTCTGCTCTTCTTTGTTCAAAGGCAGGGAATACACGGAATGGAAATGGAATGGCTGACCGAACATCGGCGGCAGGCTCAACATCGAGCCGGACTTGCCGATCGGGAAATCGTCGCTCAAAAAATGCAGCGTATGCAAAAACAGCGAACCTTTCCGATAATCCAGTTGTTTCAACGCTTCAACCGCAGCAATCGTCGTATATTGATGGTCTTTGTGTGCGTCAATATTGGGCGACGGGCTGACGATGATGTCGGGCTGGAAGGTTTCGATAATATACGCCAAATTATTGACCAGCCCGCGCCAATTCGAGCCGCCGTTCAGGCCTTTGGACAAAGGCGAAGTATTGGCACGGCGGAACAGATTGACATCCGCCGTATCCAGTTTGGTCGACTTCACATCGGCATCGGGATTCTGCTTCATGACTTGCAATGTGCTGTCAAAATAGCCGAGCTGCAAAATGTTTTCAGACGACACGCCCGCCAAAAGCGGCACGGTCAGGCTGTTCCATACGCGCATCCTGCCCTTTTGCAGATACTGCGCCTGCATTTGCTCGGGATTGCGCGCATACAGATTGTTGTAATGGAAGCTGCCGCCCTCCCCTGCGGTAATCGTAACCACCAACGTATCGGCAGCATGTTTTTCATATAATCCGTAAGCCGCCAATTCCGCATCATCCGCATGGGGGGCGAGGACCAGAATTTTTTTACCGCTCAAACACTCGCGCGGATAAACCGACAATTCAACTTCCTGATCAGGCAGGAACACGCGGTTGCCGCTTAATGTAATTTTTCTGCTGCCGTCGTCGAAGGTGTCGGTCAAATTGAGGTAGCGCGCGCCGTTGCCGCCATGTTCGACATACGCCCGCCATTCCCCGCGGTTGGTTTTGACGCCGATCCAAGGCATCACCAATCTGCCCAGCCAACCTGATTTCACGTTGATTCTGGCGATGACCGTATCATTCGCGCCGATGGTGTCGGGCAAGATCAGCTTGCCGTCACGCAAACTGACTGTCGCCGACTTGGGCAATTGACCGTATTCGTAATCGCGGCTGACATCGTAAGCAAACCGTTTTCTGCGAATTGCTGCCACGATAAAGGCAGCAATTACAAGCAGGCAAAGTATCATGCAAAACAATACTAACAATAACATTTTGTTCCCCTGTGATAATTTCCCTTATCTTATTATCTAAAAATGCGTACGTCCTAACTTTCTAACAAACGGTCATTTTCAAAACCAAACGTCATTTTGAATAGTAATTTACAATTTGAAATCATACAGTTTTCAATTGCACGCCCCTTCCGTTCGTAAGCAAACGCCCCTATCCAAGTTTCCAATTCTGCACCGTCCTTCCCGATAAGATAAGAGGATGACACAACAAGCTGTCGCCACAATGCAAAGGTCGTCTGAAACCATCTATGCCTTCACGTCCATCCTGTTTCTCGCCATATTTGAAACAAAAAAGCACGCACCAATCTTTCAGACGACCTTCTCTATTTTTGGATTTCAATAGAGTGCAAAAAATAAACCGACCGCTGTATCTCGCGGTCGGTTTGTTTTTTCATTATAAAACGTCGTCTGAAACTGTTTTCAGACGACGTTTTGTCTTACCACATCAATATTGAAGGCTCCGGCGTCACCTGATAGCCCTCCTTGCGCAACTTCTCAATCAAACCTTGTTCAGACATCAAGTGCAGGATACCCACTGCAAACACCGTTTTCTTTTTAGCAGATATCTCTTTGATTTTCGGCAGCCAAATTTGATTGCGCTTAATCAGCAAATCGCTGCGTACCCAAGATAAAACGGGAATAGTATCAGGATACTTTTGAGCAAATTCCTGCTCTAATTCAGTTTGCACCAAAGGTAAATCCTCGAACTTTCCTTTCTCATAGGAATTGAAAAGACGTTTGGTTTCCCGCTCGACATACTCTTCATTCGTTCTCAATGTCAACATTTTAATCATCAACTTTTCCGGCTGACTGGCAAAAATTCGAGAGAAATCCATCACATCCTCTAAAGCAAGGCGTGTTTTACCGGACTCTTGTGCCGCTTTCGACAGCAAAATATCCACACCTGTCTGGTTGCTGTATTCAGGCGGATAAAGGCTTAAAGAAAACATCAACACCGCCCAAGGATGCATGTGGTCGATGTACAGCGCCATCTGAGCCAACTCCGGATTTTTCATAAAATCCTGTTGCAACAATTCAAAATCCTTATCGCCCAACTTGGATTTCAAAGAATCTTGACTATAAATTTTTTGCATAAACTCTTGATATTTCGCCATCTCTTCATCATTGAGCTGGGGCAGCATATCGGCCTCGGTAACCAACTGTTCGACAGATGCAAGCAAATTCTTTGCATCTTTAGACAAGGTGGCATTGGGCTTACCGATATGGATGGTACCGACCAAATAAGAATCCGGCTGCCCCGATTTGCTGATTTTCCAAACATTACTGGTTAATTTAGGGGTATCCCAATTCAATTCAGGACGGATAACAACAGAAGCCGCTTTTTCCCGCTTTGCTGCCGGTTTCTCCGAAACCTCCTGTTTACATGCAGACAACGGCACAATCGCCAAACATACAGCCAACAGAGACAATAATTTATTCATCTTTTTCCTCTTCATCATCATGAAATGTGGCAACAGTATAGTGTATAGGGGGTTAACTTTAAAATAGACCGATATGTTAAATAAAATACCCGATTTTATTACCAGATTTGAAAACTATTTTGCCCCTTAACTATCGAACTGCCCTAATAAACAAAATGGCTTCTTTGCACATCCCGAGCGATACCGGCTATTGAGCCGACAATAAGGAAAAGGTCGTCTGAAACCGCCCGACTGATGATACAATTTCGCCTGAATATCCACTTCGGAACACGGTCATGAGTCTCTACGCCATCGCCCACATCATCCACCTCTTCTGCGCCATTGCCTTTGTCGGCGGCGTCTTTTTCGAAATGCTGGTTTTGTCCGTCATGCACACCGGCCGCGTCTCGCGCGAATCGCGCCGCGAAGTCGAACGCGCCATGTCCTACCGCGCCGTCCGCGTTATGCCGCCCGTCGTCATTACGCTTTTCATCAGCGGCATCGTCATGGCATTCAACCGCTACCTGCCCTTTTTGAGCGAACCCTTCGCCACCTCACTCGGCACGCTCCTCACCCTAAAAATCCTGTTGGCAGTCAGCGTCCTCGTCCATTTCGCCATCGCCGTCGTCAAAATGGCACGGCGCACCCTGACCGTCGGCTGGTCCAAATACATCCACGCCGTCGTGTTTTCCCATATGCTGTTTATCGTATTTTTTGCCAAAGCCATGTTCTATCTGTCTTGGTAAGCTGTTTTCAGACGACCTATTTACCACCAGAGGTCGTCTGAAAAACAAAGAACGAACACAAAATAACACACTAATAATAGCGGCATTTGAAAGCAAAAAATCCGCATAACCCGAAAAACCAATATGCCCGAGTCAGCCGCCCTACCCCCTCTTCCTCATCAGCTGGGGCAGATTATTCAAAATTAAAAAGGTAAAGAGGTTCAGTTATAGTGGATTAACTTTAAATCAGGACAAGGCGACGAAGCCGCAGATAGTACATCAGGACAAGGCGATGAAGCCGCAGATAGTACAGATAGTACGGAACCGATTCACTTGGTGCTTTAAGCACCTTAGAGAATCGTTCTCTTTGAGCTAAGGCGAGGCAACGCTGTACTGGTTTAAATTTAATCCACTATAAAACCGATATATTTCTTGCTTCCCAAGCCTGAGGAAATTTGTTTCTTTGAGCAAGAGTACGAAAAAATGTTGTGTCGTTAAAACCCATTCATAAGAAAAGGTCGTCTGAATTTTTTCAGACGACCTTTTCTATGGATAAGCAGCAAACCGACTCTGCTATTTTGTTGGGCTTACCTGTCTTTTATTAAAAGGCGTCATCATCATGCACGATGACCTTATTGACATAAACCGGCTGCACCGGCGTTTCTTCATACACGGTAGATGATTCTGCCTGTGGCACAGATATTTCGGTAGCCATTGGGGTTGCTGACAACGTATTGTGCACAAAATGAGTTTCTTCGCGTTGTATGCCTACTTGCGGCACCAAAGGCTCATGCTCTACCGATGGAGACTCCTGTTTACCGGTTTCAGGTTTCACTTCGGATACGGTAGTGACCTCTACCGGCTGACTTTCCGATGGCAAAGCCACAGGAGCCACAGGCTCAGATACGGACGAATGCTCCTCTACATCAACCGCTTTTGTCAAAGCTTCTTCGACTACCGGAGCTTGCGTAGTTGACGTAGTTTCTGTTGTTACCCGTGTTTCTACTGTTACGGATGCCTCCGTTTGGACTGGTGTTTCTACGGTTTCAGAAATTTCTGTCTTGGTTGGCAGCGTTTCTACCTTTTCAAGTGGTTCAAATCGGGTTGGTGCTTCTACCGTTTCATGCGTTTCCGCTTTGGCCGACACTTCTACCGTTTCAGATGTTTCTGCTTTGGCTGGCACTTCTACCGTTTCAGATGCCTCTGCTTTAGCCGACGCATCAATTTCCTTGTTTTCTACGGTTTTTTTCTCGATTGGCGCAGTTGTATTTGATACTTCCGGTGTCGCCGAACCAGCATTTGTGCGATCAGATTTCTCGGTATCTGTCTGTTTGGCATCCTCAGTTTTCACACTTTCTTTAACAAGGTCGTCTGAATTTGTCTTGTCTTCAGACTTTTTACTGTCTTCCAATTGATTAGTCTGTGTAACTTCAGGATAAGGAATCGGCTCTTCTGACTTGCCTGCCGTTTCTTCCGGTTTGTCTTGTTCTGCCTTAGTTTGTTGGGACTCCGTAGCTTTTAATTTCGAATTGTCTTGTTTAGATTCAGACTTCCCTCCTGTCGAACCTGATTTCTGCTGAGTAAGCGGATACTCTCGAGTAACGACTTCGGCAGGCGGGGTTTCGGTATGCGGCACATGGCAGCTCTCGCCCATTTTGATGAAATCAATCCCGGAAATCAAAAAATTGGTGTTTTCCAGATTGCCTCTTAATCCGACATAAATTGGTGTGTTTTCAGGCGTATTTTTTCTGACGCTGATGATTTCCGCTGCGGCTTCATAGCCGTTTCCGCTACCGGGAAGCAAAGTGTAATTGTTTTTCAAATCACAACTTCGAATCCGGACATAATTGTTTTGAGTGACCAACATGCCTTCCAGCTCTTTGGCAAAGGCGGTTTGAGCGGTTGCTGAAAGCAACACGCCGCAAGTAAGGAAAATGTGTTTAACCATATTTTATTTCTTAATTTTCAAAGTAATCTATTCACACCAAAGAAAGCTTATGTCCGGCTGCGTTTAACGGAAACCGTCCCCTCAGGCATAAAATAAGTGTCTATAACTACCGCACCCGCGTTTTCTATTTCGCATTCCAGCTGATAACACAAAACCATGATATTGTCTTTGGATTCAGTGAGGTGGATATCCAAGTTCCTTAATCTTGGCTCGTATTTCAACAAGGTTTTCCTCATAAAATACCGCAAGTCATGTGCGCTGGACGGCAGGTTTTTATAAACCATGCTGAGATCGGGAATCCCATAATCCGGCAGATGTTTCAAGGAACCGCTTCTGCTGTTAAGAATGCGTTGGATATTATCCAAAACACTGCGAACCAACTGGAAGCTGCCTGGCAGGTCATCTATCGGCAAACCGTCGGAATAAAATCCGGTCAGTTTCTCATAGAGTGCGGCATCCATTATTTGACTTTCTTGACCGTCTCTTGAAGCAGGACTTTGTTATCCACCAATTCGATAACGACCGGTTTGTTATTGGTCAGCTGCTTTTTGGTAATCAACATTTTCCAAGTCTGCTCTTCCCCTACTTTGTTGTAGAAGGCAACAACGCCGACATATTTGGTGTCTTTATTCAGCGTTTCATCAAAGCTGATGGTCTCCCCCGGCCGAATGGTATATTGCTTGTAACCTTCCGCCAGATCGTTGCTTAAGATGGTTTTGTCTTGATTGAGCAAATCGCGATATGAGGCAACTTCATAATTTTGCTTGTCTTTCAATTGATACACTCGGACGACTGTCGACAGCGACTGCCCGCGCTCGTTTTGATTCAAGCCGTTTCGTGCAATCAGGTCGATTTTCAAAATCTTGAGTTTGGTATAAAAAACACTTTTCGTTGCTTCAACCGTTCCATCTTTCATGCCTTGCCAAATCCCGCATCCTGAAAGCATGGCGCATAAAAGGGCTAATGAGCAGACTGACGTAATTCTGGTTTTTTTATTCATGATTTTCCGTTTTCTTGAAGTTAGTTTGAGTAAGTATAGTTCGCTATTTTTATTTGTTTGTCTTGGTGCATTGCACCTAAACCGGTATTAATCCCTAATATTTGTTTTTTTTCCAAACGGCTTTTGGGTATCCATTGTTTTTTAATATTTAGGTAAACACTCGCATCAAAACGACGACCCAAATAGAGTTTTAATAATTCGAGCAATTTTTGGTGTAATTGCTGCTTTGGCAACAGAAGCTGCGCGTTGTCAAATGTATCAGGCGTAATTTCAATGCGCACCAAATGACTGTAATCTTTTATCCGCCCGCCCAAAGATGCACTCCCTCCGTCTAATCGCAAACCGGCTTTCCCCAGTTTGCGGTCCTTTTCCAAAATGACCCATTGCGGCTGAAACTCTTTTACGTTCACATCGGCAAAGGGAAGCAGATATCTGACGATGCTGACAATCCCTTCTTTGGTTCGGGTTCGCTGGTAAAAAATACTGAACAATCCCAAAATCCTGCTATCCAGCAGAGGATGCATGAATTTGCCGTTGACCATGCCTTGCCCGATAAGGTGCAGAAGTGAACGCGATAGGTCATCTTGCCCCTCCCGTTGAAACAGAAACGGATAACGGTATTTTTTCCATGCTTGGAAAAACAGGGTCGTGATTCGGTGGTTAAAGATATCTAAAAATGCCGCTAGGCTTTCACTGCCGTCTTTATGCGTCGCAATATCGTTCAGGAAGTAATCCGGCAAAACTGCATCGACGCCGTATAAACCTAAAAATGTCGTCCTGACGGTCGGCAAATCGGCTTCTGCGTCATATTCAACCGATGCAATTTCCCCCGAAGGGAAAGATAAAGATTTTACCCTTCTAAATCTTACGGTTGACTCGACAGCCTTTTCTTCATTTCCTTCGGCAAGGGTTTCTAAAACCCGGCAAAATTGGAAGAAATTCATCGTTGCCGCATTGCGTACAATAAACTCCCCCAATTTCTCTTGGAAGATTTCAGACGACCCGCTTTCGCGCTGCGCTTTATTTCTAGGAATCTCCCATAAAGGAAGCGTCTGCCTGCCGTTATTTTCTTTAGCGCTTTTGTGCGCCGTTTCTAAAACCGTGTGATAGTTGTTTTGCTGTCTTTCCATGTATATGTTTTCCCGGATGGCAGAGAAACAATGCTGAACCGGGTAAACAGGTTCAAATCAGCATACATTGCAAAAAATTCGTTCAATAATTCTCCGAACAAATAAATTTCCGCCTCACCGCTAAATGCGGTTGAATCAAATGTTACGGTGATATGAATTCCGCGATGGACTGCGCCACGCTCGATTCTCTGTACTGTTTCATGTTTGACATCAACAATACCATTCAGTCTGCGCTTGTTCAGCTCGTCTTCAGTCCAATCGTAAATGGACAATGCACCTTTCAAACTGTCGACATTCAATAGTGATAAATAGTTGGGTGACAAATGGGACAATATGCGCCATTGGAATCTATCCTCTGTCGGCGGATAGCAAGACAAAGTCGGCGTAGTAAGGTTTCTGACCATTTTGACATTTGGTTCGGCGATATCGTCGTCTTGAATCTGGGTTTCCCTCAGACTTTTACGCGGCAAAGCGCCATTTGTCCCCACCACTTTCAATGAAAGCGTCTCGGTAGGCAGTATGTCTTTTCTATCCCACAACAATCCTCCAAGCATGATAAATGTTTCATGTCTTCCTGATACGCCTTGCTTGACTTTGGTATGGAAATACCTTTCCGGCGCATCATATTTCATCAATCCGCCACGATGCTGGAATGAGGAAAAAGGAATATAGGGATAACGCTTACCTGTTTCATGATTAACCGCCTCTACCTCTTCGACGGAATAAACCTCAACAGCCATACCTTCATGTAGTAACGGCTTAACAGGGTATTCGAACGCCTTATGATCCACTCGAATAGGCTCTGCTTCCATATCAAACAGATTGATGGCAGGCACGCAGTTCAATTTCAAGCAGTCAGGAGGGAATCGAAGCTCGGAAGGGTATTGCTTAGAAAGAACCACATTCACGCTAAATTCATTAATCCGTTCCGACCATGATCCGGCATCAATGCCCACTAAATCAATAAAGAAAAACTTCTGTTTGAAACAAAAATATTCCAACAATAGTTGGTAGCCGCTAAAACTGTTATTAACTTTCTCCCACAATCTTTCATCTTCAGCAAATCCGACTGCCTTAAACTGTATATTGTCGGCAGATGGCAATTCGGCATGATGAAGGCTGATTCGCGCTGTCTGATTCAACAAAGCATGACGCAATGCGAAGGCAATCGGTTCATCGGCGGAAATATAAATTCTGATTTTGGAAAAATCTAAATTTTCTTTTTGTATTTGTCGGTGGATACCAAAAGTTAATTTGATGACGCTTTGACCATTCGCATCATAATCCAACAATGTATGCAATATGCTCAAAGGCTGGAGCGCAACATCAGCAGTGGTCCGATACAAACATCTGGTCAATCTATCGTTAATATTGATAGGTTCGGACTGAACGGACAATCCTTTTTTGACGACTTGCCCTCCTTGCAACTTTTTATTATCCGGAATCAATTCCAAAACAGTCAGAGAAGGAATCATCCTCAGATAATGCGGCCACAACATATGGACCAATCCCTCCGTCAATTCCGGAAAGTCATCATCTAATTTTTGTCTGATTCTCCCTGTCAGGAAAGCAAAGCCTTCAAACAACCTTTCTACATAAGGATCGCGCGTACCTACCCTGTCTAAATTCAGCATTGCGGCACGATCAGGGTGGGCTTTTGAAAACTCTAATCCCGCCTCTTTGAGATACCGCATCTCTTCTTCATAATAGCGTAATGTGGGATCTGACATAATATATGTTTAATAAATTAATTCCAATGCACGGACAACATCCGCCTGCATCAATTCTGTCCGTAAAAATTCGAGCTGTTTGACAGCCTCAATATCTTTATTATCAAGATTTTCACTTAATAGTTGATACCAAAGGGCATACACTTCAAACGTAAAATGTTTGTCCCACTCTTTAACTGTCAACACTTGCATCTGCTTCGAAGCCTGTTCCAACAGTTTCACAGCCCAGTCCGCCTTTTGGGCGCTTACAGCCAACCGAGCCATCATCAACCATTTCTTAACCTGCCCCGAACCTGTCTGCCATTCTGGTAATGTTTCCAACCAAGCAAATGCGGCGTCTAAACCGTATTCTTGCGTTTTCAACAGCGCCTGTTGCCAGTAACTTTCTTGGTTTTCCTCCTGAGATGACGGTTCTAACACTGCCTTTTGAATGGCTTGGCTATTCGTCTGCTTGCGCGTAGACGACATGACTTTTTGTTCCAGCCACTTAAGCGTATCGGCCGATACAAACGGGAATCCGTTATCAAAACTTAAACCGGTCAGGCCTTCGCATCGGGTCAATAAGGATTTCAACTCAAATAGCGAAGAATCAACTTGGGAAAGATATAAACCACCTAATGCCTGCTGACCTTGCCATGCGTAATATTGCAAATCCAGCCAATAGTGATTAGCACCTTCCAAAAAAGCCGCTTCCACTTTATCGAGCAAATCGCGCCATTGCTGCTCCTGAACCAAACGATTCAAGTTTGCCAATAAATCTGCCCTCGGAGCCTTCAACCGCGTCTGACCGTTTTGATGCGGAGGAATACCGTTCAATCCGCCCCAACGGACGGCTCGAATCATCTTGTTTGCAGACCAATAACCATCATCCTGTTCTCTCAAGTAGGCAGCATTAATCCTGACTTGATCCAGTAAGGCTTTAGAAGAGTTAACCTTAGTAACAGTTAGATTTTCAGACGACCCTCGACTCTCTTGATGAATTTGCGGCGTTGCCACTTGCTCAACAGGCGCAACAGCTTCCTGATTTTGATTTGCACTTGTCGGTGAGGATGAAAAACGAACAGATGACTCTTCAAAATATTGCAACAATGGGAATAAGCTGGGGCGCACTGCCTCTTCCCATCCTTCAAAATAATGTTGCAACGACATCAAAGCCGATAATGTCCGCTTAAGCTCCGTAGAATCAGATAATCCTACTTCTTTAAGCGTATCCAACACCCTTTCACCGGACAACCAATTTAATGCATTACGTTTTTGTACCGGTTTTTTCGGCCACAGCGACTGATCGAATTTTTGCAGCAACCCGCACAAAATCTCCAAGCCGTCAGAAAACCCTGCCAAACCTCTGTCTCTCAGCGAGGCAAAAATGTAATAGGTTGCCACCCTCAGGTCTTTAGATTCACACTTCAGCAGGCGTTCTGAAGCATCCAAAATCAATCGGTAATCCATACCCGAAAGTTTGGCCAACTCAATTTTGATGGCTTCAAAATCATCTGCATAGGCGACATCCTCGCCACAAGGATGGTCGTCTGAAACAGGCTCCAACCATTCTTGCCAGCGATGGATATTGTTATCGGTGATAGATGTACCTTCATCACCGAGTATCGGCTTTACCCATTGGGGTAATGTCATCATTATTTAACCTCAAAAATCTTATTCGGCAGATGGATATTTTTCAGATCCAACAGTCCCAACGGTCCTTTACCGGAATTGGTTCGCATATAGAAGCGCATCAATTTGTCTTTTTCCAGCGGGAACTCAACCAGATAAGTACTTCCATCAATCGGTGTAACCCTAGATTTTTCAAGCATACGGATGAAACCGAAACGTCCGCTGATTTCCTGAGTTTTACGCATACCTTCTGCCTCGGTTTCCCAAGAAATACGCAAACCGGCATTGCTGACATCACCCGGCCATTTGAATGGCTTCCACTCTGTCTGTTGGTTGAAATAATTCAATGATTGACCATCAACAACCAAGTCGAATTGAACAATCCCCTGAGTAGACGTCGGCTTAAGCTCAAAGCTGTAACCACCTTCTCCGTTGACGAAGAAATCCTCAGAAATCGCACTCAATTTATTCAACTGTTGCAACAGTCCGGAATTGACTTTCAATTCGCTTCCCGGCGCTACGATCCATTGATTGCCTTGTTTGGTCAAAACGCCTGCCAATTGAGTCGTTACAAACTGATTCAATGCACCTTTGTTGATATCCAAGTATTTTGCCAATACGGGAATCGAAACTTCGGTTTCTGATTTGGCAAACGGATATCTGCCGCCCAACTCGGACTGCATTGGATTAACAAAATTGCTTGCCCACAGATTATTGATGTCTTTTTGGGCCACGCCTGCAATCGAATCCCATACGGAATTAAATGGCAAGACAAAAACGTTGCGCGCAAACGGCAGCAATCTGTCGCCCACACCAGCCTCAATCAAACGTGCATACTGCATACCTTCAAGAAATTCATTGTCTCCGCCATTCAAAACACCTTGTACGGCCGATCTGGCTACGCCACCGGTATCGGAAGAAGACGCCATTTGAATCAAGCGTTGTTTAATGGTCGTCACTCGCTCAAGGTAACGTTGCAGGCTCAAATCGCTCTTCGGATTGATTTGTGCGTCAATCAATTGCAGCAGGTTTTCAAATTCTGCTTCCAACGGTCCTGCCAGATAATCATTGACTTTACCTTCCAGGGCGTTGATGTTTTCAGCCTGTGAATTTAATACCGTATCGGCAACCCTACGCGAGCGGGAAGACAGCTGTCTTGCCGCCGCACGTTTTGCAGCATCGGCAACCGCCGGATTTACGTCGATTTTTTTGCTGTCCAACTGGCTGCTTTCTTTTACAGCATGGAACAATGCCACCAATGGGGAACGCTGAGGATCCGCATAAACGTGGAACTGATTGACCGCATCCAAATTGGTCGTTCTTGGCTGCCATGTAATACTGTTCATCATGTCATACCAAGCCGCAGCATATTCTTTGAAATAACGCTCTTTCAGACTGTTGATCGCAGCTTCCGTCACCGGTGCCTGATGCAGGTTTCCACCCAACACCCAGTCAGTATTCTTGCTGTCTTTAACAGCTTGATCCAAAGCAGGCTTGACGTGTTTCTCCCAGCCTTCGACCGTATACACGCGAGGCAAAGGTTTGCCGACATTCCAAATGCCTTTCAAATCCTTATTCAACAGCTCTGCCAATGTAATGGTTTTCAGCTTGGCATCCGTACCTTGTACGATGCGTTTGTATAACTGTTCACTGCCTTGGTCGCGGTTGATCCAATCCACCAGAATCTGACGGCTTCGTGATACCAATTCAGGTTGCTCGGTTTCAAGCCAACCGGAATGGGTAGCCATGCGTGGTACAAAGAATTGAGCCAAAATTTGTGCATCTTTGGTAGAAACATTCTGTGCTGAAAGCATTTCCACCAACTTTTTCGTCAGGAATTCAGCATCTTTTTTGTCTTTGGTTTTCTCTACATGAGACGTCAGCATCAAATATGCTTTCAGGTCTTGATAAGAACTGTCTTGCAGCGCGAAGTCGTCCGGAATCTGCCCTTCTAGCATAGTCAAACCATCCAACTTATTCGCGAAGAATACGGTAGCTGGGCGGCTGACGACATCTTTAACCAAAATACCGTATTTACGATACGCAGCAGCCAACAACTCTTTTCTATGTTCATAGCCCAAGAACTTGGCTGTATATTGCAAGAAATCCCTGCCGGATTCCATTTCGGTAATACTCTGTTGCAGTTTGACTAATGCTGCAACTTTTTCCGAGCGTGATTTTGCCTTCTGAATGCTTTCCAAATCAGCATTCAGACGACCTATATCTTGATAACTACTGTGCGCCCCCACAGCGAACACACTACCGATCAGCAAAGCTACGGCACTCATTGCCAAATAGGTTTTTTCCGTTTTGGACAAATGCAGTTTCTTACCAGACCCCAAAACAGACAGGTCGTTAAACGCACGGTAAATCAAATCTCCTGATTGTTCAGGATTATTGGTTTGAATAAACGAAACGCCGGCAACTGTATCCAGTTTTCCCAAACTCCGTTTTTCAGCAGCAATATGATCCGCCAAAGTTTGACTGTGGGCAGGCAACGTAGCAGACAGTTTCGCAATAGGTGTTTGGCGCAAATCTTCTTCAATCAGCTGCGTACCCAATGCTGCCAACTGGTTGGCAAACTGATCCAATTCTTTCGCCAACTCCGTTGCCGATACAGTCGAACCATATTTCAAAGCATGGCTGATGGCTGATGGCATTTCATCGGATTCATTGGTCAGATACACCTGATTAATCGCCAGCTTCCATCCGAGCTTTTTCATTAACTCAGTCAATTGCGCGGCATTTTCGTGAATTGAGGATTTTGCTTGAAGAGAGACAATGCCTTCGGCTGGACGTTTACCCACGCCCCTCAGATATTGCCAGCCACCTGCAGGCTCCATAGCCTGGGCATCAATCCAAATAGCCGATGCGGTTTCCACCCACAATTGACGGCGGATATCCGGCAAAGAAGCTTCCAACAAGGCAGTATCTTGAGTGACCACAAAAATCCAAGGCTTACGGTGTTTTTTATATTGCTTGGTCAGCAAGTAGATATGTCTCAACTGCTCCCAGCGTTCCGACACACCGATCAAATGGGTAGATTCCGCACTGTCACCGCTTAAATCTTCAGGATTCAGATGCTTCAAATTGGAATGTCTGTCGGACACACCTGACCAAAGCATTCGCGTCAACAGAGGGATAAAGAATATCAACGAGGTCACTACCGTAATACATGCCCAAACAACCGCTTTGGCTGCAGATGTATCGATTCCGAATTTATGACCTAAAAAGTAGAGTAAGACTGCACTGACGATGCTTAGAATAATAACCACTATGCCAGTAAAAATTGGCTTCATAATAACTTCCGAAAAATAAACTTAAAATCTAAAAACTTAATCTGTATTCTGAATATCAGAACTTTTGAATTATTGAGATGAAGGGCTGTTTACCAAACCTGCCCCGAATCAGGTATGCGCCCCTAAAAACCTGCGACACTAAAAAGATTATTCAATTTTGTATCTTATTTCCGACAATCCGGCACTTTAGCTCCTTGCAGATTCCAGCTCCCCTTAGTCACTTCCGACAGTCGGCATACTGCTGATCAAAGCGCAGCCGCATGCAGTTTTACAACCGTCCACAGCGACATCACGTCCCTTAAACGACATATATTGACTGCCTTCGATAATCGGATTGGTTCCATGCCCAGGTATGGGGCAAGAAACCAAATCGCCTACCAGAGCGGCAGGCTTTCCTTCAATGACCATATCCGAAGACGCTTGAACCACAACGCCTCCATGAGTAGTCGAATCTCCCAGCCTGATAATACCTTTCATAGTTTTTACCTTTTTAAAAAATTTACTTATCATATCAAAAAATAAATAAATTAGTAACTACCGTTAAATATCAAATTCATACCGCTTATCAAGAAGCTTATAAAACAGGCAATATTACGATGGTTTGGCTACTAATTAATTTTCCAGAAAAATTAACAAACCCATTATCATTCAGATATTTATATCAAATTTACTTTATATCGGAAAAAGACATGGCAATGCCCAACCGATTTCAAAATTAATCCACCATAGAAAAAATAGACAAAATAATTTTCAGACGACCTATTTAAGCAATCCGTCTGTTCATTTCCCTCAAACAATTAACCGTCCTCTGTGGGACGGTTAATTGTTTGAGAACAGGAGTTGAGGAGAAAAGCATTTTAAGGACGGACTTCTTCAAGCTTTTTACGCTTAAAAGATGTCATGTGATGAGAAACCCGCAGCCATATCAGATGCTTGGTTTACGTTATGGCGCGACGACGGGCGGCGGATAGCCGTGTGCGTCAATTTCAGACGAGGCGAGCCACGGGGTATGGACGAGATTGACAGGTAAGTGCGCCAATTCGGGGATGTGGCGGCGGACGAATGTGCCGTCGGGGTCGAGCTGGCGGGCGGTTTGGATTATATCGATGGAACGTCGGCGGGCATTTCGGGCGGCAGTTTGCCAATTGCCTTCGTTCAACGCGGGGTCGAAATCGGTTTGCTGCGCGGCGAACCAAACGATGCCGTGTTCGGACGGCTGATGCAGGATGCCGCACAAAAATTCCGCCGTCAGGGAGCGCAGGGCGGGATGCAGCCAGCCGCTCGATTTCAGGCTGCGCATGGCGGCATCGATAAGTGGGAAACCTGTTTCCCCCTGCCGCCAGCGTTCCGTCAGGTCGTCTGAAAACGGCGTAGATTCGGCAGCAGATTCAGGCTCGATTCGGGCGCGGTGGTAAGCAAGCTGTTGATAGAAATCGCGCCGAATCAAGTTGTCCAACCAAGCATCTGCACCCTGCCCTGCGGCTTCGGCCGCCAACACGCGCGGCGAAATGCAGCCTGCGCTCAAATACGCACTCAATCGACTGGTGCCTTTCCTGACGGGAAAATCCTTCATAATCGGATAAAACCCAATATTTTCTTCAAAATGCTGCCATTGTTTGCCTGCTTCATCTTCGCCGCCACGTTGTGCGGAAACCATGTCCTGCTGCCCACTCCACGCAGGAAATGACGGCATTTCAACAGAGGTCGTCTGAAAAATTTCAACGCATCCGCCTCCCGCATCCTGCCCGCCGAACCGCTGCCGAAACAAAGCCAGCCACGCTTCTTTATAATGCGGAAAGTCGGTATAAGGCGCGCCGTGGCTGCCCATGATGTCTGCCTTGGCGAATACAGTACGGTCGTTAACGCGCTCGAACGCAACGCCTTGTTCATCCAAAATCCGCCAAATGCGGTTATCTTGCCCGATTTCAGACGACGTATAGGCTTCGTCTGCAATTACGGTCTGAACATTCAACCGCGTCGCCAAAGCAGGCAATTCTTCCACACGGTTCACCGCATACAAAGCCACACCGCGCGCCGCCAGCGAGCCATGCAAAGCCGCCGCCGCCTGATAATGAAACCAATCCTGACGCGGATTGGGGATTTCAGACGACCTCCGCGCCACCCACACGCCTGCCACAGGCAATCCCCGCTTCACGGCGGCGGACAACGCGGCGTTGTCGCGTATGCGCAGGTTGCGGCGGAACCAGACCAATGTATGTGCTTGCATGGCGATGTCGTCTGAAAGGGATAAGGCATTTGATTTTAGCAGAAATTTTACAGCCCGAAGAAGGAGGAGGAATACGGGAAGGTCGTCTGAAAATCTAGGGCGTGCTATTCGCAAAAGCTGTTTGCTGTTTCAACCTGTGCGATACTCCCTATTCCGAACCTGCCTTAAACCCTGCTCTCCTACTCTGCTCGAATAATCTGCACGCCACAGGTCCGTTGTCCTGACCCATCCTATCGCTCAAAAAATGCTAAACATCGCACACGCTTTCAGACGACCCCTCATCGCCCTATCTCCCAACATTGCCGTTCGTCATACCATATCCCATCCTTTCCCTATTTCCGTTATATTCCGTCACTTTGCAAATCTGAAGGTCGTCTGAAAATATGTTGGGCAAACTGGATACTTGGCTGATGGAACACCCGAAACGGGATGATTTGCACGGCTGGCGACGTTTTGCGGTCGAATTCTGGTTTTTCGGACTGAAAGAAGCGCGCGCCTGTTTGTTTGCAGGTCTGTTTTTCATCGCCATGTTCCTGATTCCGAAAACAGGCTGGCTGGGGATTTCGCGCTATGACCTACTGCTGATTTTTGCAGTCTCCGTGCAGGCTGCGATGCTGTATTTCAAGCTGGAAACGTGGGACGAAGTGAAATCGATTACGCTTTTTCACTTGGTGGGCTTTGCTTTGGAGTGGTTCAAAACATCGGGCGACATCCAGTCTTGGAGCTATCCGGACGAGGCATACACCAAAATCGGCGGCGTGCCGCTGTTTGCAGGCTTTATGTATGCGGCGGTCGGCAGCTACATCATTCAGGCTTGGCGGCTCTTTAATATCAGAATCAAAAGCCATCCGCCGTATTGGTTGAGCACATTGTGCGCGCTGGCAATTTACGTCAATTTTTTCACTCATCACTATCTCGGCGACTACCGCTGGTATCTTGCCGCATTTGCACTCGGGCTGTATGCGCGGACAACGGTTTTATACACGCCCTATGACACTACCCGAAAAATGCCGCTTCTGCTATCTTTCGTCCTCATCGGTTTTTTCATTTGGCTGGCGGAAAACTTAGGGACTTTGTTCGGCGTTTGGCGTTATCCCAACCAAATCGGCGCATGGGCATCGGTGCATATCAGCAAATGGAGTTCGTGGGCTTTGCTGGTAATGATGACGTTTACCATCGTGGCGAATTTAAAACACGTCAAACACACCATCAGCATTTCTAAAGACTAGGAAATGCCGCCATAAAAACTTTAGAGCCAAGCCGCACGACGCTGCCGTTGGCGACAGCTTGAGGTCGTCTGAAAACGCATTGCAACCATTATCGATATTCCGATGACGCGGTTTGCTTTCAGAAGTAACGCCAAAACCGAAAGGTCGTCTGAAAACAGAAATCCATACCGGATTCTGCTTTTCAGACGACCTTTATAGTTGGCAGGAACGATGACTTTCCAAGTCTGAAGCTCAACGCCACGCGGCGACAAACTCGTTCCAATGCTGCTTGTCCTGAGCCTGTCCGGTCAGGTAATGCTTCAGCCGTTTGACTTCCACTTCATACTCGTCCGCGTCCAAAGCGCCACTCATCAGGCGGAAGCGCAGGAACATCAAATAAGTATTTGCCGCATCGGTTTCGCAATAATCCCGGATGTCTTTCAGACGACCTGCGTGGAACGCTTCCCAAACTTTGCTGCCGTCCATGCCCAGCTTGCCGGGGAAGCCGCAAAGTTTCGCCATATCATCCAGCGGCACATTGGCACGCGGTTGGTACAGGGCGAGCAGATCCATCAGGTCGCAATGGCGGTTGTGGTAGCGGCTGATGTAGTTGTTCCACTTGAAATCGCGGCTGTCGCCGAAATCACCCTCGCCCATATCCCAATAACGCGCCGCCGCAATGCCGTGTATCAGCGCGCGGTAATGCAGGACGGGCAGGTCGAAGCCGCCGCCGTTCCAGCTCACCAATTGCGGCGTATGGCTTTCAATAAGGTCGAAAAACTTGGCGATCATTTCCTCTTCGCTGTCGTGCATTTCGCCTATGGTGCCGACGTGGATTTTGTCCTGCCCCCAGCGCATACAGCATGAAATGGCGACCACTTGGTGCAGGTGGTGCTGCATAAAGTCAGAGCCGTTTTGGGCGCGGCGTTTTTGTTGAGCAAACAAGACGACCTCGTCGTCCGGCAAAGAAGCAGGCAGATCGTACAACAGGCGGATGCCGTTCACATCAGGCACGGTTTCAATATCGAAAGCCAAAATCGGGGTCATGGGCGACTCCTCAAATTCAATCAAAACAGATTAAAACAGACAACAGGATAACGGCATTGTGGCATGTTTCCGCATTTATTGACAGTCAAATCACACCGCCGACCTGCCATTCCATCTGCCTGTACACCTACCCAAAACACTGTCAAAACAGTAAAATCCCCCTTTTATCCCAATCCGAAACATAAGCCATGCTCACCTTCCAACAAATCATCTTCAAACTGCAAACATTCTGGGCAGACAAAGGCTGCACTGTCATCCAACCTTTCGACATGGAAGTCGGCGCCGGTACTTCCCACCCCGCCACCTGCCTGCGCGCGCTCGGCCCCGAGCCTTGGTTTGCCGCCTACGTCCAGCCCAGTCGCCGCCCCAAAGACGGCCGCTACGGCGACAACCCCAACCGCCTGCAACACTATTACCAGTTCCAAGTCGCGCTCAAACCCGCGCCCGCCAATATCCAAGACCTTTATCTCGATTCCCTGCGCGAATTGGGCATCGACCCCAAAGTCCACGACATCCGCTTCGTCGAAGACGACTGGGAAAACCCCACCCTCGGTGCATGGGGCTTGGGCTGGGAAGTCTGGCTCAACGGCATGGAAGTGACCCAGTTCACCTACTTCCAACAAGTCGGCGGCATCGACTGCACCCCCGTACTCGGCGAAATCACCTACGGCATCGAACGCTTAGCGATGTATCTGCAAGGCGTGGAAAACGTCTATGACCTCGTTTGGGCAAAAACGCTGGACGACAACACCGTCACCTACGGCGACGTGTACCACCAAAACGAAGTCGAGCAATCCACCTACAACTTCGAATACAGCGATGCCGACTGGCTGCTGCGCCAGTTCAACGACTACGAAGCGCAAGCCAAACGCCTGCTCGCCGAAGAAAACGCCAGCCTCGCCCTGCCCGCCTACGAGCTGGTCCTCAAAGCCGGACACACCTTCAACCTATTAGACGCACGCGGCGCCATTTCCGTGACCGAACGCGCCACCTACATCGGCCGCATCCGCGCCCTCAGCCGTACTGTGGCACAGAAATACGTCGAAAGCCGCGAAGCATTGGGCTTCCCGCTGATTAAATCCAAATCCTAATTGGTATTAATATGCTCCGCAAAACAATTGCCGCCGCAGCACTGTCCCTCGTTTTTTCTGCAACTGCTCAGGCTGCGCCTTTATCATTTCAATCCAAAACCTTGGAAGTCAAATCCTGTAACGGAAAAAACAGTGAAGGCAAACCCCTTTGCCATCAACTTACCGTCGGCTATCCGATTACCGGTGATAAGCATATGGATAACTGGGTCAGAAAACAAATGGGGGGCAAACTGCCTACGCAGAAATCGGTTCAGACGACCTTAATACGCGACAAAGACGTAAAGGAGACCAATCGGGAAAATAGGAAACTCAGCAAAGATGGTGGCTATCCTTGTGCGTTGGACTATGTAGATACGTTGGAACTGGAAGGCTATACGCCCAACTATGCCGTTTTCGGACAAGAAGACTGGGAATTCACCTGTGGCGCACACGGAAACGGTGTGCATACGCTGACGGTGTTGAAACGCGGCATTGCTAATCCGAAACCGCTTAAATTGGATGACATCCTATTACCCAATCAAGAAGGCAAACTGACACACCTGCTTAAAGAAGCCTATGTCAAGTATTTGGTGGAAGGCGGAGAGGATGACGAAAAAAGCGCGCGGGAATATATTGTCGAGTATAACGGCAATGATTTTTCCGCTACGGACAACTGGCGTTTCGATAAAAACGGTTTGACGTTCTTATATCAAAGTTACGCAATTGGTGCGTATTCTTTAGGCAGACCTGAATTGACCATTCCTACTAAGGATTTACAGGGAATTGTGAAACCTGAAATCCTGAAGGAAGCGGAGCATTTCATACAACCCAAAAATAATTAAGGAACCGGTGTAGATTATCTCCCCTCAGCTTCTGACCGATTCAAGTATTTGCAGTTAATCCTCAAAAAAGGTCGTCTGAAAACCAAATTAGGTTTTCAGACGACCTTTTAGCTTTGGCAAATCAAGCCTGACGGTTTATCGTCTGCCACACGCCGTAAGCGTTTATTTGAACCACCGCGACAGCGCCGGAATCCGCGACAGCAAAGCCGTATCTAAAATCCAAATCACGGCGATGGCGGCGATGGCGGTCGGGAACAATACCGCCACAATCAGAAGCGGCACAGCCATTGCCCACCATACCGGCAGCTCGATTTTCTGCGCCGGAGGAACCAGTCCGCCTGCTTTGGACGGGCGGCGTTTCCACCACATCACGCAGCCGCTGACGCAGATGAAAATAACCGCCAAGCAGAACAAGACGTTCGCCAACACGCTCCACCAGCCCATCGTACCGATATGCAGCGCGATGCTGACTGCCATGAATTTGCCGAAGAAGTTGTAATCATCGTAATGGATGTCGGCAAGGACTTTGCCGCTGTATTGATCGATGTGTACCGTGCGGTCGGCGGTCGGACTGGTCATATCGTAGCTCATCGAGTCCTGCGACAGCGTCCACACGCCCGTTTCGCCTTTAGGCAGATTGAGCTTATAGCGACCTTCGAAACCGATTTCGCGGGCAAAGCGGTCAACCGTTTCCAAAGTCATCGGTTCGCTCGGATTGATGCCGTTTTCGCCCTTCGTCGTACCGGAAACAGGCATGGGCGTGAGCTCCAAAACCCAAGGTACTTCTTTGATTTTACCGTCGTTCAAGACATCGCCGTGGGTCGGCACGGTAGATACAGGGTTCGGTTCGACGCCCCATTTGCCGGCAGGGAATTGGCTCCAAGACTGAACCAGCTTACCGCCCCAAATACCTGCCCAAGCAACGCCCGACAGGCAGAACAGCAATAGAAGCAAAGAAACCCAAGTACCGAATGCGCCGTGCATGCTGCGCCACCATGTGCGCCCTTTGCCTGCTTTCGGCACAAGCATGGATTTCAGGCTGCGCTGTTTCGCCCACCACAGGTAAATACCGGTAATAATCATCAGGATAGTCAGCGAAGCTGCTGTTTCCAGTATATAGTCGCCCACCGGACCGATCATCATATCGCCATGGATTTCGTCCATGATGTGATACCAGCCGTCATTGCGCGGCGTTGAATTGACGACCTTCGCCGTATAGGGATCGACGGCGACCATCATCGAGTTGTCGCCATTGTCCACACGGAACACGGCAACCATATCATTGGCGCGTGGCGCGACATATTGCACCACCGACGCGGTTTCGGCATTAACAGACTGCCGCGCTGCTTCCGCCTGCGCCGACAAAGGCTGCACTTGCGCCTGCGGGGTAACGTTTATACGCTCGCCCTCTTTGCCGGTAATGTTGGCAAATAGAAGCATTCCCAACCCTGTGATGGCAAGCAGGGTCAGAAAGGGGGCGACCAGAAGTCCGAAATAAAAATGCCACCGCCACACGGTCAGATAGCGGCGGTTGGCTTGTTGTTCGGAACGGGGAGTAGGTTTGGTTGTGTCCATAAATTCTCTCTGTTGTTTTGAGTGGATTGAGATAAAACGCCAAGCTCCTGCCTTGCCTGTTTATTTAAATCCACCGAGAAAAATAGCAATCGAAATACGCATCGCTGCCATTTTTTACATAACGGTCTTCAATCGGGCATTGGCAGATTCAGACTAAAAAGTGAATCTACAACAATGGATTATAAACCAAAAGCACTAATACTTTATGAGTATAATCAAATTTTCGGATATTAACAATTTTTGCAAATAACGCCGTAACAAAAGACGATACCTTGGGAAAAGACAATAAAGAAGAAAAATAGTTCGGCGTAAAGACAGACATGTAACCAACTGTCAGACAGCGAAGTCATCCCCCAAACCTCAAGCATGTTCGAAAACGCGCTAAATTTCCACCCAGATGCAATAAATACCGCCAAGCCCGTTTTATGACAAA
>NZ_KV794939.1:36565-37255 GCF_001808875.1 Neisseria sp. HMSC064E01 | reverse complement strand
TCGTCTGAATCAAACTATACTTTCAGACGACCCCTATTCAATCACGGAGCTTATCCATGATCATCCGCATAACTGCCCTATCCCTCATACTCGCAGCCACAGCCTGCACGCCCACCGCGTCCCCATCGGCAGAAACTTCGCCAACGGTCACCAAATCCACCATCGATACTGCCTATTGGACAGAACAGCCTTATTGCAGCGGCCGCTATCAATTGCGCCTGCCGTCCAAACGCCGTCATGGCAGTACGCACATGACTTACAACGGCTGGAGTGTGATGATTATGTTTAATGATTGGGATAGAAACGTAAGCACCATCAATGAGAATAAACAATATGGGAGAGATGGAACCGATATTGTCGTCGATACCCGCACCCTGATTCCGGATCGGGCAATGATGCAGGTAACACGCAGGGATTTTGAATGGGAGCATATTATCAGGGATCGTGGTATGCCCTACGAAGCTGATTTATATTTCAAGCTGGATAATAACGATGCCTATATCGTACGAAGTTATTTCCGTATCCCTTCTGATCATGGCAAAGCCCCTGCCAACTGGAAAGCCCAAGAGAAAGAAGCGATCAATACCATAGAGAAAAAATTCCGCCAAGAAATCCTCAGCGGTTTGAAAACCAGGCAGGAATTTGAAGTGCCAAATAAACACGGCATTTGCCTGATAGGCGGTTTTATCG
>NZ_KV794939.1:10497-36465 GCF_001808875.1 Neisseria sp. HMSC064E01 | reverse complement strand
GCGATGTGTTGAAAGCAGGCGAAGCGACACTGCTGAAACGTAAGGTAAATCTGGGGAAAGGCGCAATGGTTAAAGCGCTAACCCGCACCATCCGCCAAGGCAAACGCACCATCAACGGTATGTCGGGTGAGGAAAAACTGGTGAAATGGGGCGGCAACAAATATATGTTCTTTTGGGAGCGCGACGGCGGTGATCCGCGCATCATGATGCAGTTCGGTACGGAGAAAAAAGACGGAACGAAGCGCAGCGAAGCCGAAGTGCTGGCAATTTGGGATACGGTTTTGCCGACTTTGAAACCTGTGAAGCAATAGGAAGACAAAAGGTCGTCTGAAAACGTAGCTTCCATGGCATTAAACCTTGAACATAGTTTTCAGACGAGCTGCTTCTATCTTTCCCTTGATCATCGATCATCATGTTTACAAACAACAAGCCACTATCAAATACAATTTTCAGACGACCTTAAGACATAATATAGTGGATTAGATTTAAATCAGGACAAAGCAATAAGGTCGCAGACAGTATGAAGCCCAATTCATTAGGTACTTTGACCTTGATAAGTGTTCCCTTTGAGCTACGGCAAGGTAAGGCTGTACTGGTTTAAATTTAATCCACTATAACTCTAACCAATCATCCATACGCTCAGCCAATCCCAAAAATAAAAAAGCACGGTAATCAACCGTGCTTTTTGTAAAGCAAAACTGCTTATTTGTTTTTGTGCGAACGAAGATAATCCAAGGTTTTGAGCTGGGCAATCGCTGCGGCCAAGGCTTTGTGTGCTTCAGCCAGCGATTTATCGTCTTTCGCTTGAGAAATGCCGGTTTCCGCCGCTTTCTTGGCAGCTTCCGCGCGCTCGCGATCCATCTCGGAACTGCGTACGGCAACATCCGCCAACACAGTAAGTTGGTTGGGCTGCACTTCCAGAACCCCGCCGGAAACGGCAACAAGCACTTCTTCGGCTTCGCCGGGCACGGTCAAACGCAATGCACCAGGACGTACCAAACTCATAATCGGCTCGTGTCGCGGATAAATACCGAGCTCACCTTGAACAGTCGGAACCACTACAAAACTGGCTTCGCCTGAATAGATGTTCTGCTCGCTACTTACCACTTCAACTCGCATGATGCTCATGCCGACCTCCTTAGTTTAAGGTTTTCGCTTTCTCGACCGCTTCTTCGATACCGCCTACCATGTAGAAAGCTTGTTCAGGCAGATGGTCGTATTCACCGTTCAAGATAGCTTTAAAGCCGGCAATGGTGTCACGCAGCGATACATATTTGCCGGGAGAGCCGGTAAATACTTCGGCAACGTGGAACGGTTGCGACAGGAAGCGTTGGATCTTACGCGCGCGCATCACGGTCAGTTTATCTTCGTCTGACAATTCGTCCATACCCAGAATGGCAATAATATCGCGCAATTCTTTGTATTTTTGCAGAGTAGATTGTACGCCGCGGGCTACGTCATAGTGCTCTTGACCCAATACCATCGGATCCAGTTGGCGTGAAGTAGAGTCAAGCGGGTCAACTGCAGGGTAAATACCCAAAGATGCAATGTCACGGCTCAATACGACGGTAGCGTCCAAGTGGGCAAATGTTGTTGCAGGAGACGGGTCAGTCAAGTCATCCGCAGGTACATATACGGCTTGGATGGAAGTAATGGAACCTGTTTGGGTAGAGGTAATACGCTCTTGCAGACGACCCATTTCTTCAGCCAATGTCGGTTGGTAACCTACTGCTGAAGGCATACGACCGAGCAATGCAGATACTTCTGTACCAGCCAGAGTGTAACGGTAAATGTTGTCCACGAAGAACAATACGTCGCGACCTTTGCCGCTTTCGTCTTTTTCATCACGGAAGTATTCGGCCATAGTCAAACCGGTCAAGGCTACACGCAGACGGTTACCCGGAGGTTCGTTCATCTGACCGTAAACCATCGCCACTTTGTCCAATACGTTGGAATCTTTCATCTCGTGGTAGAAGTCGTTACCTTCACGGGTACGTTCCCCCACACCGGCGAACACGGACAAACCGCTATGCGCTTTGGCGATGTTGTTAATCAATTCCATCATGTTGACGGTTTTACCTACGCCGGCACCACCGAACAGACCTACTTTACCGCCTTTGGCAAACGGACACAGCAAGTCAATCACTTTAATGCCGGTTTCCAGCAGCTCAGTAGTCGCAGACAGTTCATCAAATTTCGGAGCTGTCTGATGGATGGCACGGTGTTTGTCGGTATCAATCGGACCTGCTTCATCAACAGGCGTACCCAATACATCGACAATACGTCCCAAAGTACCTTTACCTACCGGTACTGTAATCGGCGCACCTGTATTGCTTACAGTCATGCCGCGTTTCAAACCATCCGAACTACCCATTGCAATAGTACGAACTACGCCGTCACCCAGAAGCTGTTGCACTTCCAAAGTCAGGCCGTTTGCATCCAATTTCAGGGCGTCGTAAACACGCGGAATGGCATCACGCGGAAACTCCACGTCAACTACCGCACCAATAATTTGTACGATTTTGCCTTGGCTCATTATCGTATCCTAATTTCCTGTTCAGGTTTCAGACGACATTAAACTGCCGCCGCACCTGCTACAATTTCTGACAATTCCGTGGTAATCGCAGCTTGACGCGATTTGTTATATACCAAACGCAACTCTTTAATGGCATTGCCTGCATTGTCGGTGGCCGCTTTCATTGCCACCATACGCGCAGCTTGCTCAGATGCCATATTGTCACTCAATGCTTGGTAAACCACAGACTCTAAATAGCGGCGAACCAGATATTCCAACACAGCGACAGGACTTGGCTCATAACGGTATTCCCAACTGAATGAAGAATAACTCTCCTCGTCTTCTATCACATTTTCGCCGATAGGCAGCAGAACCTCCAACCGTGGTTCTTGACGCATGGTATTCACAAAACATGAATACACCAGATGTATCTTATCTAACTCATGCTTCTCGTAACGTTGGAAGATTTCAGTCAATGGACCAAGCAGCAATTCCATTTTTGGGGTATCACCCAAATTAATCGCACTGGCAATAACGTTCAAACCGATGTTTTGACAAGCTGCCAAACCTTTACTACCTAAACAGACGACATCAACTTCAATGCCTTGTTCTTGGTACTCTTGGACTTGCGCTAAGAATTTCTTCAAAACATTCGCGTTCAAACCACCGCAAAGACCTTTATCAGAGGTGATTAAAATAAAACCTACCCGACGTGTTTCACGATGAGGTGCCAATAATTTAATACCGTGATCTTCATGGGTTCGCGCCAAATGACTCATAACTGTCCGTACTTTTTCGGCATACGGACGCGCCAAGCGCATCCGTTCCTGAGTCTTCCGCATTTTAGAGGTTGACACCATCTGCATCGCTTTAGTGATCTTTTGGGTATTTTGAACACTACGGATTTTGGTGAGAATCTCTTTTCCGACTGCCATTTCAGACTCCTTTCATTTCAGCTCTTAGGCTTGGTAAGCATAAGAAGATTTGAAAGAATTCATGGCTTCGGTCAATGCTTTTTCGCTTTCATCGGACATCGCACCTGATGCGTTGATTGCTTCTAAAACACCAGGATGCTGAGTGCGTACAAAGCTCAAAAATTCTGCTTCGAAGGCCAATGCCTTGGATACCGGTACATCTTCGTAAGAACCATTATTAATGGCCCACAAGGTCAAAGCCATTTCAGCTGTATCCAAAGTGCTGAATTGTTTTTGCTTCATCAATTCAGTAACCACTTCACCGTGTTGCAGCTGTTTGCGTGTAGCTTCATCCAAATCGGAAGCAAATTGCGAGAAGGCTGCCAACTCACGATATTGGGCAAGTGCCAAACGGATACCGCCACCCAGTTTTTTAATTACTTTGGTTTGCGCAGCACCACCTACGCGCGATACCGAAATACCGGCATTAATCGCGGGACGGATACCAGCGTTAAACAAGTCGGTTTCCAAGAAAATTTGACCGTCGGTAATCGAAATCACGTTTGTCGGTACGAATGCAGATACGTCACCGGCTTGGGTTTCAATAATCGGCAATGCAGTCAAAGAGCCTGTTTTACCCTTCACTTCGCCATTAGTCAGTTTTTCAACTTCGTGTTCATTTACACGGGCAGCACGTTCCAACAAGCGGGAGTGCAGATAGAAAACGTCGCCAGGATATGCTTCGCGACCGGGAGGACGGCGCAGCAACAGGGAAATTTGACGGTAAGCAACAGCTTGTTTGGACAAGTCATCATATACAATCAATGCGTCTTCACCGCGGTCGCGGAAGAACTCGCCCATAGTACAACCTGCATAAGGTGCGATATATTGCAGAGCCGCAGCTTCAGAAGCGGTCGCAGCAACCACAATCGTGTGTTCCATTGCACCATGCTCTTCCAATTTGCGTACTACGTTAGCAATAGAAGACGCTTTTTGACCGATTGCAACATAAATACAGATAACGCCTGTACCTTTTTGGTTAACAATAGCATCCAATGCTACGGCTGTTTTACCTGTTTGACGGTCACCAATGATCAGCTCACGTTGACCGCGACCAATCGGAACCATTGAGTCAATGGCCTTCAGACCAGTTTGCATAGGCTGGTCAACCGATTTACGGGCAATCACACCTGGTGCAATTTTTTCGATAGGTGCAGTAGAAGATGTGTTGATCGGACCTTTGCCATCAATCGGACGACCCAGTGCATCTACAACGCGACCAACCAATTCACGACCGACAGGTACTTCCAAAATACGGCCGGTACAAGTAACTGTGTCGCCTTCTTTAATATGTTCGTATTCACCCAACACTACGGCGCCGACGGAGTCACGCTCCAAGTTCATCGCCAAACCGAAAGTGTTACCTGGGAATTCGAGCATCTCACCTTGCATTGCGTCTGACAAGCCATGAATACGAACAATACCGTCTGTTACAGAAATAACGGTACCACGGGTACGCACTTCTGTATTTCCAGACAGATTTTCAATTTTAGCTTTAATCAAATCGCTAATTTCAGCAGGATTAAGCTGCATGAAGACTCTCCTAATTTGTCATAGTCGCATACAGGGCATTCAATTTACCCTGCACCGACAAATCCAAGACCTGGTCACCCACTTCAACTTTGACACCGCCAATCAACTCAGGCGCAACTTCAGTTGTAATCTGCAACTTACTGTCAAAGCGTTTTTTCAATATTTCAGCCAACTCAGCCAATTGATCTTCAGTCAATGGATAAGCGCTGTAAATTACAGCGGACTTAGTATGATTGAATGACAAGGTTAAAGCTTGATATTGAGCATAGACTTCAGGCAATACGGGCAAACGTTTTTGCTCTGCCAGAACAGTAATGAAATTTTTCAATTCATCACTTTTTAACTCAACGAGTTCTGCAAGCACATTTACCTTTTCAGAAGTATTTGTTTCAGGTCGCTCAATCAAAGAAATAACTTTCTCATTTTGAACAACCGCGGCTAATTCTTCCAGTCCGCCCAACCAAGACTCAATTTGGTTTTTTTCCTGCGCCAGATTGAATAATGCTTTCGCATAAGGTCTGGCAATCGTTGCGAACTCAGCCATAAGATTACAGCTCCTGTTTTAAAGCACTGAGCAACTGCGCATGTTTGGAAGTATCAACTTCACTACGCAAAATAGACTCGGCACCTTTAACCGCCAACGCAGCAACTTGTTCACGCAAAACTTCGCGTGCACGATTCATTTCTTGCTGCGCATCAGCTTTAGCTTGTGCTGTAATCCGCACCGCCTCGACAGAAGCTTGTTCTTTTGCTTCTTCTACGATTTTAGCGGCACGTTTTTCGGCGTTAGCTACCATTTCGGAAACTTGGTTACGCCCTTCAGCCAAGAGTTCTGCAACTTTCTTCTCTGCCTGTTCAAAATCGCTCTTACCGCGCTCGGCAGCAGCCAAGCCTTCGGCAATTTTTGCGGCACGCTCATCTAATGCTTTTGCGATCGGCGGCCACACAAATTTCATGGTAAACCAAACCAAACCGAAAAAGACGATGATTTGAGCGAATAAGGTTGCATTAATATTCACGTTAGTTAACCTTCGTACTAGTGTTAATCAAACAGACCAAAGTCTGTACCTAGACGGAACACGCCGTTTGATTATGCACCAAATGGTTTAACGAAGGCGAACAACAGCGCAATAGCCACACCAATCAGGAATGCAGCATCAATCAGACCAGCGATCAGGAACAATTTAGTTTGCAGTGGACCAATCAATTCAGGTTGACGCGCAGAAGACTCCAAATATTTGGAACCTACCATTGCGATACCGATAGAGGCACCCAATGCACCCAATGCTACGATCAAACCACATGCAATTGCTACCAAACCCATTTTTTACTCCTTGAGGAAACAAAGAAAGTTAATGAAAAACTACCTAATAATTAATGTGCATCATGAGCTTGTCCGATATAGACAAACGCCAAGGCCATAAAGATAAATGCCTGCAGGGTAATCACCAAAATATGGAAAATTGCCCATGCCAATCCGGCAAGGATGTGGAAACCAAACAGAATCGGATCCAACACTTCAACGCTTCCAGATGATGCCCAAGCACCACCCAGCAAAGCAATCAGTAGGAACACCAGCTCGCCGGCATACATATTACCGAACAACCGCATACCGTGAGAAACTGTTTTAGAAAGGAATTCAACAAGATTCAAAAGAAAGTTGGCAGGAGCGAGTTTGGCGCCAAACGGAGCGCTGAACAACTCATGAATCCAACCACGGATACCTTTGATTTTGATATTGTAATAAATACAAATCACCAAGACACCGATAGCTAACGCCAACGTGGTATTCAAATCTGCGGTCGGTACAATACGCAACAATGCATGATGATTACCGGTAATGTTTTGCCACAGCCACGGGAACAAATCCACCGGCAGCATATCCATGGCATTCATCAGGAAAATCCATACAAACAGGGTCAAGCCCAACGGAGCAATGGCTTTTCGGGATTGTTCGTTGTGAATAATGCTTTTACACATATCATCCACAAATTCAAACAAAATCTCGACAGCAGCCTGAAAACGACCGGGTACACCTGCTGTTGCCTTCTTGGCTCCACGCAAAAGTAGGAAACTGCCGATTACGCCCAACAATACAGAGAAAAATATTGCATCGATATTAATAAAAGAAAAATCAGCAATATTGTCCAAGCCCTGTCCTTTAGCTACATCGGAAAGGCTGGTTAAACTTTGCAAGTGGTGCGTGATGTAATCAGTAGCAGTAATTTTGTCACCTGCCATAATGCTTCACTCTCAACGATACTAAAAAAACCAAATGGCTGACACCGAGCAATCCGAACAAGAACGGAAAGAATATCAAAGACTGATGCCAAACCATAAATACGGCAAGCATCATCACCAGCGACAGCACTACTTTTAAAACTTCCCCAATAATGAAAGCCTTACCATGATACAAAGGATTACGTTTGGAAAGTTTTAAAAGTAAAACTGCGAAAGCGGAAGGGACAAGGTAGGAAAACCCACCTGCAACAGCAGACCAAAATCCTGCCAAACCTGAAAATGCGGCGCTAATCAGCGCAACTGCTGTCAAAACCAGAATTTGTAAGATGAGAATCTGCTTCATAAAAACGGGAAATCCCGACAGTAATGCGAGGCTAAATATAATCAAGAAGCCTATGTACGTCAAGCAATATGTTAATCTTTGTGAGTCTATATCTGACTTCACCTTAACGTAAGGCAAAGAATTCACATTATATCACGCATTACATACAATTACAGACATTGGTCGGCTGAATTGTCGATATTTCCATCTTAATTTTAAAAGAAGGTTATCTGAATGTTTCAGACGACCTTCACCATCAAGCTTTATGAAAGTTTCTTATTGATTTTGCTTAAAATAAAACAAGGCAAGTTAGCAAACATCCGGGCAATGAAATTAAGAAATCTAAATCTTCTTTGCTCAAAAGTCCGTGACTCAGCGCATGACCGATGTCAATATGAATCATGGCTCAACAACTGCCCTTCCCTCTTGTTTCAGACGACCTCCTACTCTCAAACGTCGTCTGAAACCCGTTTCCACTCCAACGCCGAGTCGTACAAGGCTTTTTTGCCTTCTCCGGTAATTTTGGCGGCAAGTTCGGCGGCCTGTTTGGTGGGCAGTTCGGCGGCGAGGATTTTCATAACGTTTTGCGCGGCATCGGGCAAGGTATCGTGTTTTTCACGAAGCGCGGGATGGAGGATGAGTACCATTTCGCCGCGTGTCTGATTGCCGTCGTTTTTCAGGGTCGTCTGAATTTCAGTAACCGTGCCACTGACGAAGGTTTCGAAGGTTTTGGTGATTTCTCGGGCGAGGGTAAGGCTGCGCTCTGGGAACAGTGCTGCCATGTCGGCGAGGGTGGCTTCGATGCGGTGCGGGGTTTCAAACATCACAACGGGGAAATCAGCCTGCGCCCATTTGGCAAGCAGCTTCTGCCGTTCGCCGGATTTCGGCGGCAAAAAACCGTTGAAGTAGAAATTGGGCTCGGTAACGCCTGCAACGCTCAACGCCCCCATGACTGCGCTTGCGCCGACAACGGGAACAACTTTAAACCCTGCCTCGCGCACGCGGCGGGCGAGTTTCGCACCGGGATCGCAGACGGCGGGCGTACCTGCGTCGGAAACTTGTGCGACAGTGAGGTCGTCTGAAAGATGGTTGATGATTTTGTCCGCCATCTGCTGTTCGTTATGCTCGCGCACGCTGACGAGTTTTCCCTGTATGCCGTATGCACTCAGAAGCTGTGCGGTAACGCGCGTATCTTCGGCGCAGATAATATCGGCTTTTTGCAGGACGGCGAGCGCGCGCAGGGTGATGTCCGCCAAATTGCCGATGGGCGTGGCGACAACGTATAATGTCCGTTTTTCAATACTGTCGGCGGCTTTTTGAAGGTGTTTTTGAAACATGGCTTTATCAGGTCGTCTGAAAACAATATAACGATATTATACGGGGTAAACTTCCATGCGTCTGAACCACAAACAAGGGGCGGCGGGCGAAGATAGCGCGCTGGCGTTTCTTCTTTCGCAAGGCTGCAAACTCGTGGCGCGTAACTGGCACTGCGCTTACGGCGAAATCGATTTGATTGTCAAAAACGGTAACATGATTCTGTTTGTTGAAGTAAAATACCGCAAAAATCAGGGTTTCGGCGGTGCCGCATACAGTATTTCGCCGTCTAAGTTATTGAAACTGCAACGGTCTGCGGAGTATTATCTGCAACAAAACGGCATGACGGATACCGCGTGCCGCATCGATGCGGTACTGATAGAAGGAAACCGCCCACCCGAATGGATAAAGAATATTACAGGTTGACGATATGACGACTTTACAAGAGCGCGTTGCCGCCCATTTCGCCGAAAGCATCCTTGCCAAGCAGGAAGCCGAAAAAGTGTTGGTCGAGCCGACCGCTCAAGCGGCGGAACTGATGCTGCAATGCCTGATGAACGACGGCAAAATCTTAGCCTGCGGTAACGGCGGTTCGGCTGCCGACGCGCAGCACTTCGCCGCCGAAATGACCGGACGCTTTGAAAAAGAGCGCATGGAACTTGCCGCCGTCGCGCTGACGACGGACACTTCCGCGCTGACCGCCATCGGCAACGACTACGGTTTTGACCATGTGTTCAGCAAGCAAGTGCGCGCGCTCGGACGCGCCGGTGACGTTTTGGTCGGCATCTCTACCTCCGGCAATTCCGCCAACGTTATCGAAGCCATCAAAGCGGCACACGAACGCGATATGCACGTCATCGCCATGACCGGCCGCGACGGCGGTAAAATCGCCGCCATGCTCAAAGACACCGACGTACTGCTCAACGTCCCCTACCCGCGCACCGCCCGTATTCAGGAAAACCATATCCTGTTGATACACGCCATGTGCGATTGCATCGACTCCATGTTGCTTGAAGGAATGTAAGCCTTTTTTCAGACGACCTCTTTTAAAGGTCGTCTGAAACATATCCGCCGAACTCATCATCAAGGAAAAAATATGAACATCAAACGCCATACCGCACCCGTTCTGACCGCCCTCCTCCTCAGCCTGACACTCAGCGGCTGTGTCGGCGTACTCCTCGGCGGCGCGGCAGTCGGCACCAAATCCGCCGTCGACCGCCGCACCACAGGCGCGCAAACCGACGACAACGTAATGGCAGTGCGCGTCGAAACCACTGCCCGCTCCTACCTGCGCCAAAACAACCAAGTGCAGGGTTATACCCCCAAACTCAACGTCGTCGGCTACAACCGCCACCTGCTGCTGCTCGGACAAGTCGCCACTGAAGGCGAAAAACAATTCGTCGAACAAATCGCCCGCGCCGAACAAGCCGCCGAAGGCGTGTACAACTACATCACCGTCGCCCCCCAAGGACGCACCTTCGGCGACGTAACCAACGACACATGGGGCACATCCAAAGTCCGCACCGCCCTTTTGGGCCTCAAACCCACCACGCAGGCGCGCGTCAAAATCGTGACCTACGGCAACGTGACTTATGTGATGGGCATCCTGACGCCTGAAGAACAAGAAAAAGTTACCCAACGCGTCAGCACCACCGTGGGCGTACAAAAAGTCGTTACCCTGTATCAAAACTACACCCAGCAGCCATAGGATTGTTCCTTGACTGAGAGGTCGTCTGAAACCCAATTTTGTTTCAGACGACCTATTACGATACAATCCGCCCGATTGATTTCATTTTTACCGATTTATCATGTCCAAAACCCCTAAATCCTCATTTCAACTCAAACCCAAACATTTAATCAGAGCCTTTTTCGGCGTCTGCATCATTGCTGTTGCCGCCTTGGTCATCGGCGTCATCAGCACCATCAAGAGCCACGACACCCAAGAACGCGAAGCCATTAAAAACAAACCCGTTCCCAAAGACACCCCTGTCGAAGTCTGGCGCCCCATCGGCGCTCCCGAAGAGGACAGAACCAAGCCTGCCGCCAAAGCCGAGCTTGACGACGACGAAAAAACCGACTCCCGCAATCCCGTCATCCCGCCTAAAAACAAATCAAACGGCAAAAACAGCAACACCACCCCGACCGAGGACGAAGCCTCAGAAGATAAACCCGCCAATAACAAAGCAAACGCCAAACCTGCTGTAACCGAAACGCCCGATACCGAAGAAAAAACGCCGCGCAGCAAACCCGCCGCAACAGGTAACAGACGTACGCCGTCGGAACAACCGACTGAATCCAAACCTGCGGCAAAACCCGAACAACGCCAACCCGAAGCAGCCAAGCCGGCACCTAAGCCGACTCCGAAGCCTAAGGCTCCTTCCAAATCCAAAGAAGTCATCGACAATCTATTCTAGTGCGGACTGGCGTTCGGCTTTAATCTGAACTTCCGGCATCAGTCGCGAATCCAAAAAAGCCGAAACGTCCGCACGCCTCGTTGCAGTGTGCCAAAAGCAAGCTGCCGACTCATCCCCTTCCCTTTCAGACGACCTTTGTGCCGCAAAAAGGTCGTCTGAAACCATCAAGGAAACAACATGAACGAAATCATCATCAAGACTCCCGAAGAAATCGAGAAAATGCGCGAACTGGGCAAGCTCGTCGCCGAAGCCCTCGACTACATCGGACAATTCGTCAAACCCGGCGTAACCACCAACGAAATCGACAAACTCGTTTACGACTACCACGTCAACGTCCAAGGCGGCTATCCCGCCCCCCTGCACTACGGCAACCCGCCCTACCCCAAATCCTGCTGCACCTCCGTCAACCACGTCATCTGCCACGGCATTCCCGACGACAAGCCGCTCAAAGAAGGCGACATCATCAACATCGACCTGACCATCAAAAAAGACGGTTTCCACGGCGACTCCAGCCGTATGTTTACCGTCGGCAAAGTCTCCCCCATCGCCCAACGCCTGATCGACATCACCCACGAATCCATGATGGCGGGCATCGCTGCCGTCAAACCCGGCGCAACCTTAGGCGACATCGGCTACGCCTGCCAACAAGTTGCCGAAAACGCAGGCTATTCCGTCGTACAGGAATTTTGCGGCCACGGCATCGGACGCGGTTTCCACGAAGCCCCGCAAGTCCTGCACTACGGCCGAAAAGGACAAGGCGTCGTCCTGAAGCCCGGCATGATTTTCACCATCGAGCCGATGATCAACCAAGGCAAACGCCACCTGCGCATCTTAAACGACGGCTGGACGGTCGTGACCAAAGACCGCTCTCTCTCCGCCCAATGGGAACATGAAGTTTTAGTGACAGAAACCGGCTACGAGATCCTGACCGTCAGCCCGGCTACCGGCAAACCCTAATCTGTCAAACCATCTCGCTTTCAAAGCAAAAAAGGTTGTCTGAAACGCAAACAAGGTTTTCAGACGACCTTTTTCAATTATCCCTACCCAAACTCAAAATAGCAGAATCATGCTTCTGCACCATCCTCAGCCAAATCAATCATTATCAAAACCGATTTTCGACTATCCAATTCAAGTCTAAACATCGGACTGCAATATAGACATATCCTCTCATCGCCACTGCACTTTCTCCATAATTTCATGCAAAACAATTATGTATTATAAATAATGTCAAACGCAACATTCCCGTATCGACTGTTTATTTATGTAAAATATTATTCGCACTAAATTACTATCTTATTGTTTTAAATGTTTTTTCTTCTATAAAATATTTAACTTGGAAATATTTAGCCAATTTATGAAGAATTCTACAAAACTTCTTTCGAATATACTGTCTAACAATTCAGTATAGATAGTTTTTTATGTCGCAATTAATGATTTCCTCTGTAAGGAACCTTGCTACTGAAAACTAATTTGCGCCCCTTCCCAATGTGAAGAAGCAGATTCTTGCTTATCAACAAACAATACAGAAGAAAAAGGAATTTTCATGAAGTCGTTTGAGAAAATTGACAACATCCGCGATATCCGCAAAAAACTCGGTTTGAACCAAATGGACTTTTGGAGCCGTATCGGCGTAACCCAATCCGGTGGTTCACGTTACGAATCCGGCCGCAATATGCCCAAACCTGTACGCGAGCTGCTGCGCTTGGTACACATCGAACGCGTTGACTTGGCAAAAGTAAACCGCGACGATTTGGCGATTGCCTCCCTGCTGAAAAACCGCGACCCTGAGTTGTACGCTTCCCTGAAAAAAGAAGCCAAATCCGACAAAGGCAAATAAGCCCGTTTCGATTTGTTTCAAAAAGGTCGTCTGAAACGATATTCCGTTTCAGACGACCTTTTTGCGCTATAATCCGCAATTATTTTTTAAACAGACGTTTGCCCGCAAACCCTTTTACAGACAGCATTTTTTACCATGTTAGACAAATACAATCCCGCCGAAATCGAATCCAAACACTATCAAAACTGGGAAACCCAAGGTTATTTCCAGCCCGATATGGATTTGACCAAACCGTCTTTTTCCATCCAACTGCCGCCGCCCAACGTAACCGGTACGCTGCACATGGGTCATGCCTTCAACCAAACCATTATGGACGGTCTGACCCGCTACTACCGCATGAAAGGCTGCAACACCGCCTGGATTCCCGGCACCGACCACGCGGGCATCGCCACGCAGATTGTGGTCGAACGCCAGCTTGCCGCGCAAAACGTATCCCGTCATGATTTGGGTCGTGAAAAATTCTTGGAAAAAGTGTGGGAATGGAAAGAAGTTTCCGGCGGCACGATTACGCAGCAGATGCGCCGCGTGGGCTGTTCTGCCGACTGGACGCGCGAGTATTTCACGATGGACGACGTGCGTGCCGAAACCGTGACCGAAGTGTTTGTGCGCCTGTATGAGCAAGGCTTGATTTACCGCGGTAAACGCTTGGTGAACTGGGATCCCGTGCTTGGTACAGCAGTATCGGATTTGGAAGTGGAAAGTGTGGAAGAACAAGGCTCTATGTGGCACATCCGCTATCCGCTGGCGGACAATCCCGCCGAAGCCGTTATCGTGGCGACCACCCGTCCTGAAACGCTGCTGGGCGACGTGGCCGTAGCCGTCAATCCTGAAGATGAACGTTATACCCACTTAATCGGCAAAGAATTAATCCTGCCACTGACCGGCCGTACCATCCCCGTGATTGCCGACGAATACGTTGAAAAAGACTTCGGCACAGGCTGCGTGAAAATCACGCCTGCGCACGACTTCAACGACTACGAAGTCGGCAAACGCCACGACACGCGCTTGGTTAATGTGTTCGACTTGGAAGCCAAAGTGCTGGCAAACGCCGAAGTGTTCAACTTCAAAGGCGAAGCGCAACAAGGCTTTGCCCTGCCTGAAAAATACGCGGGTTTGGATCGTTTTACCGCGCGCAAACAAATGGTTGCCGATTTGCAGGAACAAGGCTTGTTGGTCGAAATCAAAGCGCACACGCTGATGACACCGAAAGGCGACCGCACAGGTTCGGTAATTGAACCGATGCTGACCAGCCAATGGTTTGTCGCCATGTCCGCCACACCGAACGGTGGCGAACCTGACAGCGAATTCAAAGGCTTAAGCCTCGCCGACAAAGCCAAAAAAGCCGTCGACAGCGGCGCGGTGCGCTTTATCCCTGAAAACTGGGTCAACACCTACAACCAATGGATGAACAACATCCAAGACTGGTGTATCTCGCGCCAACTGTGGTGGGGCCATCAAATCCCCGCGTGGTACGACAAGCGAGGCAATCATTATGTTGCAAGATCAGAAGAACAAGTTTATTGGAAAGTATTTCAAGAAACTTTTGAGGAAGCATATAAATTAGCTCAGAAGGAAGAAAAAAAATTACCTAATGATTTGCTTGCTTTTTATAAGAGATTTCTTGATTTTATGCAGAAAGTTGAAAAATATGACCGCGATCCTAATGCTCCTAAACACCCAATCAAAGTGCTGCAACGACATTATTGGGAACGCAAGAATGCAATTACCAAAGAATTTGAAGCAATCAAAGCTGAACTAAATAAGTCAGGTATTTCCCTCACGCGCGACGAAGACGTACTCGACACCTGGTTCTCCTCCGCACTCGTACCCTTTTCCACGTTCGGCTGGCCGTCTGAAACCGACGAACTCAAAGCCTTCCTGCCGTCCAACGTCTTGGTAACCGGCTACGAAATCATCTTCTTCTGGGTGGCGCGCATGATTATGATGACCACCCACTTCACCGGCAAAGTACCGTTTAAAGACGTGTATATCCACGGTATCGTGCGCGACCACGAAGGCAAGAAAATGTCCAAATCCGAAGGCAACGTCATCGATCCTGTCGATTTGATTGACGGCATCGACTTGGACAAGCTGCTGGTGAAACGTACCACCGGCCTGCGCAAACCCGAACCCGCGCCGAAAGTGGAAGAAGCCACGAAAAAACTCTTCCCCGAGGGTATCCCCAGCATGGGCGCGGACGCATTGCGCTTCACCATGGCGAGCTACGCCAGCCTCGGTCGCAGCGTGAACTTCGACTTCAAGCGTGCCGAAGGCTACCGCAACTTCTGCAATAAATTGTGGAACGCTACCAACTTCGTGTTGATGAACACCGAAGATAAAGACTGCGGTCAAGACGAAATGCAGCCGTTGGCGTTTACCTTCGCCGACCAATGGATTATCGGCAAACTGCAACAAGCCGAAGCCGCCGTTGCCGAAGCCTTTGAAACCTACCGCTTCGACCTTGCCGCGCAAACGCTGTACGAATTTGTGTGGAACGAATATTGCGACTGGTACATCGAGCTGGCAAAAGTGCAAATCCAAACCGGCTGCCCGACAACCCAGCGCACCACACGCCGCACCCTCGTGCGCGTACTCGAAACCATCCTGCGCCTGCTGCACCCAATCATGCCTTTCATTACCGAAGAGCTGTGGCAGGTCGTTGCGCCTCTGGCGAATGCCAAAACCGCCGACAGCATCATGTTGGCCGCCTATCCGCAAGCCGATAAAGAACAAATCGTTCAGACGGCCTTCGATAAAATGGCCGCATTGAAAGACTTAGTGGAAGAAGTACGCAAACTGCGCGGCGAAATGGGTATCGCGCCAAACGTCAAAGCACCGCTCTTTGTCGAAGGCAGCGCAGAACTCGAAGGCCTGCTCAAATACCTGCCGTCGCTGACCCGACTGACCGAAGCTAAGCTGGTGGACAACCTGCCCGAAGCGGAAGACTCCCCCGTCGCCGTCTGCAACGGCGCACGCCTGATGCTGAAAGTCGAAATCGACAAAGCCGCCGAAACCGCCCGCTTGAGCAAAGAAGCCGAAAAGCTGCAAAAAGCCTTGGACAAACTCAATGCCAAACTCTCCAAACCCGGCTACACCGAAAAAGCCCCCGCGCATCTAGTGGAAAAAGACAAAGCCGATTTGGCGGAATTGGAAGACAAAATGGCGAAAGTGCAAAATCAGTTGGCGAAGTTGAAAGATTAAATCAGCCCTGTATTTGAAGAAAGAAGGCTACCTGAAAACCAAAAATGGTCTTTCAGGTAGCCTTTGTTTCATTTGGATTTACCTACTCTGCTGCAGCCTTCAACTCCATAGCACGGGTATAAAACGCGTGGGCATCCATTCCCGCCTCTGCAAAAGCGGCAATCGGAATAAAATAGACGATGTTACGGTCGATATAAAACAACAGGAATGCTTGGTCTTCGATGATACGTTCCACGCCTGCCCAATGATGGAAATGCCTGCTGCGCCCTGCCTCCTCCTGAGTAAGGCCTTCGGCTGAAAGGATGACGGAGAAACGTCGCCCATCCAGAGGATGGCCGACTATGCGGGTAAAGCTGCGATATGTCCAACGCTGCTCGAAATACGTTACCATGGTGGTGGCATAGATGAGACCCGCCATTATCCATAGGGAGCTGCCGTCGTCCCCAGCTTTATACAGACAGTACTCCAAACTGTCAGTTTGCGAATCGGCAAACAGATAGCAGTTTTGAATATAGGTATTGTTGATGCCGTTAAGTAACCAACAAGCAAAGACGAATAGACTACCCCACACCAGCAGGAATGCAGCCGAACCAAACCAATATTTGCGCCGCCAAGCAGGCTCTATATAACGCAAAAGCCGCCTTCCCACATAGCGTCTGTCTTGATCGGTAGGAGAGAAGGATATTTGCAGGTGTTCAGTTTGCTGGAGGTCTGTGTCCATAGCGTATCCCAAGATTGCTGGTTATTCAGGCAACCCCATTTTATGTGAAATAAGCCGCGTGGGGCAGTTTTATCGATGCAAAACCGACCTTTCCTAAGGCTTAAACCTTCTTGAAAAGGTCGTCTGAAACTTGGTTTCCGTATCTTTTATCACTTTTATAGTGGATTAACTTTAAACCAGTACGGCGCTGCCTCGCCTTGCCGTACTATCTGGATTTTGGGGAATTTTGCAAAGGTCTCTATCTGTACTATCTGCGGCTTCGTCGCCTTGTCCTGATTTAAATTTAATCCACTATAGCGAACTATCCCACTACGGTCAGTGCGGTTTGCCGCATACGCCGCAATCGGGATTTTTATGGACGCGGAATGTCTGCCATTTGGCAGTGAGTGCGTTGTAAGTCGTCAGTTTGCCGTGTGCCGGTTCGCCTGCGCCGGTGAGGATTTTGAGGGCTTCGGCAGCTTGGGTGGCACCGATGATGCCGACCAGCGGGGAAAACACGCCGAACAGGGCACAGGCGCCATCGTCGGCGGTGTCGCCGTCAAACAGGCAGGCGTAGCAAGGGCTGTCGGGCAAGTCAGGGCGGTACACGGCGATTTGTCCTTCGAAGCGGACGGCAGCGCCGGAAACCAGCGGGGTACGGGTAGCGACGGCGGCGCGGTTGATGGCTTGGCGGGTGGGATAGTTGTCGGTGCAGTCGAGGACGATGTCGGCGGTGTGCATGAGTTCGATCAGGCGGGCTTCGTCCAGCTTTTCGGCCAGGGCGGTAATGTCGCACGCGCTGTTGACGGCTTTCAGACGACCTGCCATGACTTGCGCTTTGGCTTGTCCGATGTCGGCTTCGGTAAAGGCAGTTTGGCGTTGGAGGTTGGTGTCGTCTATGGTGTCGTGGTCGGCGATGATGAGTTTGCCGACGCCTGATGCGGCAAGATACGGGAGGGCTGCTGCACCCAGTCCGCCGCAGCCGACGACGAGGACGCGGGCGGCAAGGATTTTTTCCTGCCCTTCGATACCGATTTCGTCGAGAAGGATGTGGCGGCTGTAACGGAGCAGTTGGTGGTCGTTCATGATGGGTCGTCTGAATGTTGTATCGCGGATGGAAGGGCAAAACGGAGCGGGTTTCTCGGTATTGTCACGACTGGGCAACCACCTGCTAGAAGCAAGACGGGCAACGCCGTCCCGACGTTTGCCCCCTGTTGTATCTATCCGTATGCCTCATGCCAAAGGTCGTCTGAAACCTCAAACCGGTTTTCAGACGACCTTTTTTTGTTCAATCAGAATTCGATGTTTTCGTAGGCATCGTCGAATACGAACGGGCCGCGTTCGCCGCCGCTTTCGGATTCGAGGTGGATGCGGGTCATCATCATGGACTGGTCGACTTCTTTCATCATGTCGTAAATGGATATGAGGGCGATGTTGACGCCGGTGACGGCTTCGGTCGTGATGCTTTTGCCGACTTCAGAGGAAACGGTTACGGTGGCTTTGACGTAGGCGAGTTCGACATCGACATCGAAATCGACGCGGACGTGTTGCAGGGGGAGTGGCTGGTAAAGCGGAACAAGCAGTCCGACCTGCTTGATGCCTTGGACGGCGGCGATACGGGCGACGTTGAGGATGCCTGCGTTTTGGGTGGCGTTTTCCGCCAAAACTTTGATGGCGGAGGTGCTCATGTTGATGGAGCCGCTTGCTACGGCGGTGCGGACGGTGGGTTGGCGTTTGTCGTTTTCGCGTACGGAATTGAAGTTAAACATACTGTGCCTGCGTGAAAATAGGATTTTATGTCGTAGTATTTTACGGGATTTCTGCGCTTCGGACTATGCTGCGGATACGAACGGCAGAATAATCGGACTGAAATGCACGGACGGCTTTGTTAAGGAATTAACGGCTTGGCTTGCGCGGATGCGGGTTACATCAAGTTTCGGTGTTTTGCAACACCTTTCCGATGGCGGTTTCAGACGACCTGCTATACAATGTTTTACGTTTGTTTTTAAGATAAATAAAGAGAGAAAATCATGCAACTGCATATCCTGAACAATCCCAAAGACGCGGCTCTGGCGGCGGACGCGGAATTTTTGAAACAATCTTTGTACAAACTCCTGCACGAAGAAGCCTCGCCGTTGGTGGTGGAAACGGTCAAACTGTTGTCCACTTCGGACGACAGCGCGGCTTTGATTGAGAAGGTTTTGCCGCAACTGGACGAACAACAAACCCACGACCTTACGCTTGCCTGCGGCCTGTTTGCGCAGATTCTGAATATCGCCGAAGACGTACACCACGAACGCCGCCGCCAAATCCACGAAGAGGCGGGACACGGCGGCGCGGAAGGCAGCTTGGCGGAAACGGTACGCAAACTCAAAGCGGCGAAAATCGGCGGCAAGGCGGTTCAAAAACAATTAAATACGACCAATGTTACCGCCGTTTTGACCGCGCACCCTACCGAAGTGCAACGCCAAACCGTGTTGAATTTCAACCGCCGCATCCGCGCCCTCCTGCCCCGCCGCGAACGCTGCACCCATGCCGACGCGCTGGCGGAATTGCGTCGCGAAATCGACACTATCTTATTGGGTTTGTGGCAAACCAGCGAAACGCGCCACCACAAACTCAGCGTCAACGATGAAATCAACAACGGCGTATCCATCTTCCCGATGAGCTTTTTCGAGGCGCTGCCCAAACTCTACCGCAGCATGGAACGCGAGTTTCAGACGACCTATCCTGATGTTGACGTGCCCGACATCTTAAAAATCGGCGGCTGGATAGGCGGCGACCGCGACGGCAATCCGTTTGTCTCCGCCGAAACCTTGCGTTTCGCTTTCCGCCGCCATGCCGACGCGGTGTTCCGCTTTTACCGCGGCGAACTCGACAAACTCTACCGTGAGCTACCTCTTTCCGTCCGCCGCGTCAAAGTCAACGACGACGTAATGGCGTTGTCCGACGAATCGCCCGACGAAGAAATCGCCCGCACCGAAGAGCCGTACCGCCGCGCCATCGCCTACATCATGGCGCGCGTCATGGGCAAAGCCCGCTCGCTCGGCTTGGGTATGGGCTGCAAATTCGGCTTTATGATGCCTTACGCCTCCGCACAAGAGTTTTCAGACGACCTCCACAAGCTGCAACGCTCCCTGCGCGACAACGGCAGCGCGCTTTTGGGCGAAGGCAGGCTCGCCGACCTGATCCGCTCCGTGTCCGTGTTCGGCTTCCACATGATGCCGCTCGACTTGCGCCAACACGCGGAAAAACACGCCGATGTCGTCGCCGAACTCTTCAAACACGCCGGTTTGGAAGACTACGGCAGCCTTTCCGAAACGGAAAAACAAACCGTCCTGCTGCGCGAGCTGAAACACCAGCGGCCGCTGTCCAGCCCGTTCATCACTTACAGCGAACACACCCGCCGCGAAATGGCGATTTTCAACGAAGCGCGCAACATCAAAGACGAATTCGGTGAAAACGCCGTTACCCAAAGCATCATCTCCAACTGCGAACAACCCAGCGACCTGCTCGCCCTCGCGCTGCTGCTCAAAGAAAGCGGTCTGTTGACGGTTGAAAACGGCAAACCGCAAAGCCGCATCAACATCGTCCCCCTCTTCGAAACCATCGAAGCCCTCGAAAACGCCTGCCCCGTCATGGAAACCATGTTCAGCAACGAATGGTATCGCGACCTGCTGCAAAGTCGCGACAACATTCAGGAAATCATGCTCGGCTATTCCGATTCCAACAAAGACGGCGGCTACGTTACCAGCTCTTGGTGCCTCTATCAGGCGGAATTGGGCTTGGTCGAACTCTTCAAAAAATACGATGTCCGTATGCGCCTCTTCCACGGCCGCGGCGGCAGCGTCGGCCGCGGCGGCGGCCCATCCTACCAAGCCATCCTCGCCCAACCGGCGGGCAGCGTGGCCGGACAAATCCGCATTACCGAGCAAGGCGAAGTCATCACCGCCAAATACGCCGACCCCGGAAACGCCGTGCGCAACCTCGAAACCCTCGTTGCCGCCACGCTCGAAGCCAGCCTGCTGCCCGATCAAAAAGACCCCGAACCCGCGCTCATGCAGGCATTGTCGGACGTATCGTTCAAATACTACCGCGAGCTGATTACCCACCCCGACTTCATCGACTATTTCCTGCAAACCAGCCCCATACAGGAAATCGCCACCCTCAACCTCGGCAGCCGTCCCGCCAGCCGCAAAACCTTGGCGCGGATTCAGGACTTGCGCGCGATACCGTGGGTGTTCTCATGGATGCAAAACCGCCTCATGCTGCCCGCGTGGTACGGCTTCGGCAGCGCGGTGGAAAGCCTGTGCGAAGGCAAACCCGAAACCCTCGCCGCCCTGCGGGAACACGCGCAGCACAACCCATTCTTCCAAGCCATGCTCTCCAATATGGAACAAGTCATGGCGAAAACCGACATCACCCTCGCCGAAAACTACGCCGGCTTGAGCGAATCGCCCGAAAAAGCCGCCGTCATCTTCGGCATGATTAAGGAAGAATACCAACGCAGCCGCAAAGCCCTGCTCGACCTTTTGCAAACCGACGAACTCTTGCGCGACAACCGCAGCCTCGCACGTTCGCTCGCCCTGCGGATTCCGTACCTGAACGCGCTCAACGGCCTGCAAGTCGCTATGCTCAAACGCCTGCGCAAAGACCCGCACGACCCGCACACCCTCCTGATGGTGCACCTGACCATCAACGGCGTGGCACAAGGTTTGCGCAATACAGGTTAAGGCAGTACGAAAAAAGGTCGTCTGAAAACCGTTTCAGACGACCTTTAGACCAAGCGCAAAACCGTAGCGCGGGCTTTACCCGCGAAAGCCCAGACTGTTCTGCTGCATCACTGTGTTTACTGGAGTATTCAGCCGCTTCAGCGTTGTGGATAAGCGGCGTACTGACACACCTTAGCGCGGTATTGCCCCATATCGCCGCACCATAAACTTTCAGACGACCACGAGGTCGTCTGAAAAACAAAAACAGCTTACGTCAAGGGAGCCATCATTATGTCTGACATTGTCTTTATATTGTTATTCGGCAGGCTTCAACCCCACAGGACAACCGACTCATCCGACACATCCATCTCCTTTTGGCATTCGGCGACAGGCTCGGCTTTGATTTATTTATGCATACGCATAGTGACAATCATCGTTCATGATTCGATTTCCAAAGCCATTGACAGCCTACCTCTCATTCTGTTTCAAACCATCTGCATGTTCGGCTGCTTGCTTTTGTATTTCAAAATGCTGCGTACCACGTCCAACCCGAAACGCCGCCGGTTTATCTATTGGGGACTGGGCATTCTTTCAGGTATAGCCTTAACCCTACTGACCGAAAAATTGTTTTATTTGGCGAACTTATTTATTATGCATTCACCAACGGGGAAATAGGCTGAATGCCGCCTCCTCTTTTTTCAGACGACCTCGAGGTCGTCTGAAAAACAAAAAATCTTACTCACAAGGCAATAATCATGTTAGACATTATATTCATATTAACATTCGGCAGACTTCAAGCCTCGGGAACACTAGACTTTCCCGACAAGCTCTATCCCATCTGGAAATGGGCGGTAGGCGCGGGCGTGCTTTATGCTGTGATAATGACACTGATAGGCTACGTTTTTTACTCATTCTTCTCTCCCTTCAGCTTGTTACTGACTGCCGCCGTGTCATCTGCCTGGTTCGCACTCTATTTCAAACTGCTGCGCGCCACCACTGACAAACCTACGCAGCACCGATCTATTTACTGGGGTGTCGGCATCGCTTCGGCATTTTTACTACCCTTCGCTCTAGGCTTTCTTAACGCATTGGTGCCCCTTCCGCAATAACCCTTTTCAGACGACCTTTTCCACACTTCCGCATACCATGCCGACCAAACCGCCCGCCTACCACATCACGCACAAAATCCGCCAAACCCGCCGCATTTCGCGTAAAAGCATCGCTTTTCTGTTCTTGCTGGCAGGTTCGGCGCTTGTCGCGCTGACCGCCCTCCTGTTTGCCTGGATGGCAGATTTCGCGTTGGAAATGAATGCGGAGCTGGTGCAAAAATATCCCTGGTTTGCCTGGGTCGCCCTACCCTTAGGGCTGCCGCTCATCGTCTGGATTACCCGCCGTTTCGCCCCCTACACCTCCGGCAGCGGCATCCCGCAAGTGCTCGCCAGTCTTGCCCTGCCCTACGGTGCCAACAAAACCCGCCTGATCCGCTTGCGTGAAACCCTCCTTAAAATCCCGCTGACTTTCCTTGCCATGTTTGCAGGCGCGTCCGTCGGGCGTGAAGGACCGTCCGTCCAAGTCGGCGCGGCAGTCATGGGCGCGTGGGGCGCATGGTGTAAAAAACACGGCTTCGCCTTTCGCGGCATGCAGGAAAACGACCTCATCGCCGCAGGCGCGGCAGGCGGGCTTGCTGCCGCGTTCAACGCCCCGCTTGCAGGCGTGATTTTTGCCATCGAAGAACTCGGGCGCGAAGTCATGCTGCGTTGGGAGCGGCAAATTCTGCTCGGCGTCCTCGCCGCCGGTTTCATCCAAGTCGCCATCCAAGGCAACAACCCCTATTTCTCAGGCTTCAGCGGCGGTGCGCTCGACAATATGCTCGTCTGGGTATTGGGCTGCGGACTCGCGTGCGGCATCGCAGGCGGACTGTTCGGACGCACCCTGTATCTCGGCGCCACCGCCTTCGCCCCCGCCAAATGGCGCGAACACATCCGCCGCCACCCCCTGATTACCGCCGCCCTCATCGGCATCCTGCTCGCCGCCATCGGCTCACTTTACCAAGGCAAAACCTACGGCACCGGCTACCACGAAGCCGCCCAAGCCCTGCGCGGCATCCACGAAGCCCCCGCCGGACTCGCCGTCGCCAAATGGTTCTCCACCGTCCTAAGCTACTGGGCAGGCACACCCGGCGGCATCTTCACCCCCTCCCTGACCATAGGCGCAGTCTTGGGCGAACGCATCGCCGTCCTCACCGGACTTACCCAAGGCACCCACGTCCTCGTCCTCCTCTGCATGGCAGCCTTCCTCGCCGGCGCCACCCAATCCCCGCTCACCTCCGCCGTCGTCGTAATGGAAATGACCGGCGGACAAAACCTCCTCTTCTGGCTGCTCATCGCCTGCATCTTCGCCTCACAAGTCTCCCGCCAATTCTCCCCCCGCCCCTTCTACCACGCCGCAGGCACACGCTTCAAACGGCAGGTGGAACAAAGCGGACAGAAGTGAAGCCCGATATTACCGATGCGGGAATGTGTAGAAAAAGGTCGTCTGAAATGTTTAGCGATTCGTGGGCATAGCCCACGCTACGAAGGCTATTGGCAACACAAAAAAACAACCGTAGCGTGGGTTCTACCCACGATGATGATTAATACAAAGACGAAGGTCGTCTGAAAACCCGAAAATCCGGTTTTCAGACGACCTTTTGAGGATAGGGATTCGAACCATAAAGCCAAGAAAAAACCCTCGGCAGAACCGAGGGCTTGAAAATTTGGTTGCGGGAGCAGGATTCGAACCTACGACCTTCGGGTTATGAGCCCGACGAGCTACCATGCTGCTCCATCCCGCGTCAGAAAGTAGAACTATACAGATACTTCAAAAAACTGTCAAGCTATTTGTCGCCCAATTTGAGCAATTCATTAACCATTCAAATTCGCAACGGTAAAATCAATTCCAACAACCTTATGATTTTAAAAAGCTCAAACCAAAATTCGACCCATCAACGTTACTCAAAACCCCATCGTAAACCGTCCAATCTCAAAAAGCCTTTAAACATGATTGCAAGCGGTTTTTGGGCTTTTCACTATTGATAAAAAGATCCTCTCATCACACCTAATGGATTGTAAAACACACTGAAATAGAGATCTTCAAAGATATCCTGATCGTTTGAGTTTTGCTGATACTGCCCAAGCCCTATTAAGCCGACAGCCCATATCAGACAAATCATGATTGCCAACCTGACAATCAGGCGCTGTTTGTGCGGCATAAGGCTACATAACCAATCCGCACATAGAAGCATACCTGACATCACCCAAACCACGTACCCCCAACCAAATACACCAGGCAAAATAAATATCGACCCCGGTATCATCAGGATTAACATTAAACAGGGTAACCAAGGTAAGGTCTCTTTCTCATCATTCAATCTGAAATATAAAACAATAAAAATTACATTAGCAAATGTAGGCCAGCTTGCCGGATGCCAAAAAACAATCAAACCTGTCATCCATATTTCTAAACCCAGCGCTCCTTTTACGGCAGGCAAGCACAAGGATAAGAAGAACAGCATTATCGCCATCCTTCTTAAGGATTTTCTTAAACCTATGTGATAGTCGAGTGGCAGTAGCTTGCCCGGCATATTATTTCCTTACACGATAAACGGCAGCCAATCAAATGTCGTCTGAAACCTAGTTTTAGAGTTTCAGACGACCTTTTGCCTTTGCTTCAATCCAATGTTTTTATTTCTTGGCTCTAAAGCCCAACAGATGTTGCGTGGTGGCAAGCCATGCGCCGAAGACACCTAAGGCGATGACGAAGCCGAATACCAGCGAAACTTCGCTGAAATGGAAGAAACGCCAGCCGATATTGAGTCCGTAGGGTTTGAAGATGGCATCTGACAACGACAGACTCTTGAAAAAACTGTCAAGCACTTTATCGTTACACTTCAGTAAAACATTACCCAATCAAAATCCATACGACAAAATAAGTTATAGCACTATGATGATTTTAAAGAGTTTAAATCAAAAATCGACCCATCAACGTTACTCAAAACCCCATCGTAAACCGTCCAATCTCAAAGAGTCTTTAAAGATGGTTACAACCGGATTTGGCTTTTCACTGTTGATACAAAGCTTATAGATGACCTAACGGATTGTAAAACACACTAAAATGATCTCCAAAGGCACCCTTATCGTTTGAGTTTTGCTGATACTGCCCAAGCC
>NZ_KV794939.1:8093-10397 GCF_001808875.1 Neisseria sp. HMSC064E01 | reverse complement strand
TGTTTGTGCGGCATAAGGCTACATAACCAATCTGCACATAAAAGCATACCCGACATCACCCAAACCACATATCCCCAGCCAAATACACCAGATAACCCAAATATCGACCCCGGTATCATCAGGGTTAACATTAAACAGGGTAACAAAGGCAAGATCTCTTTCTCATCATTCAATCTGATATATAAAACAATAAAAATTACATTGGCAAATGTAGGCCAACCTACCGGATGCCAAAGGAAAAATAAGCCTGCCGACCAAATTTGCAAACCCATATCTCCATTCACGGCAGGTAAGCACAAGGATAAGATGAACAGTATCTGCGCCATCCTTCTCAAGAATTTGCTCAAACTCAGGTCATAGTCGAGTGGCAGTAGATTCCCCTGCATATTATTTCCTTATACAATAAATGGCAGCCAATCAAAGGTCGTCTGAAACTTTGTTTTAGAGTTTCAGACGACCTTTTGCCTTTGCTTCAATCCAATGTTTTTATTTCTTGGCTCTAAAGCCCAACAGATGTTGCGTGGTGGCAAGCCATGCGCCGAAGACACCTAAGGCGATGACGAAGCCGAATACCAGCGAAACTTCGCTGAAATGGAAGAAACGCCAGCCGATATTGAGTCCGTAGGGTTTGAAGATGGCATCGACCAACGGACGCACGGCGGAAAGCAGCCAGCCGCACAGTCCCAAACTGACGGCGGCGGAGAAGATGCTCTGCCACATGGCTTGGTAGAGGAAGGGGCGGCGGATAAACGATGCGGGCGCTCCGAGCAGCTTGGTAATTTCGATTTCTTCTTTGCGGCTGAGTATTTGCAGACGGATGGTGTTGTGCGCAACCAAGACGAACGCCATACCCAGCGTCAGTGAAAGAAACCATAAAATTTTGCTGATGAACTCGTTGATTTGATACAACGTTTGCACCCACTCAGTATCCATGGTGGCGGATTCAACCATGGGCAGCTTGACCATATCCTGATAAATCGCCTGCATTTGTGCGGGCAGCGTAGCGGGGTCGGGCGTTACGATAAATGCGTCGGGCAAGGGGTTGCCGTCGAGCATGGAAACGAGGTTTTGGTCGAGGTTGGATTGCAGCTCTTCCAAGCCTTCCTGCTTGCTGATGAAACGGATTTTGTTGAGGCGGGCATCGCGTTCCAACAAGTTGCGAACGGTATCGCTGTCAGCTTTGGACGCGTCGGTTTCCATATAGAGGGTGATTTGCGGCGACTCGTTGAGTTTGCCTAAAACGCTTTGTCCGCTTTGGATGCCCAAATACATGAAAAGCGGCAGGGTCATGGCGACGGCGAGCATCAGGAGGGTGAGCAGCGTGCCGACGGGCTGGCGCAGGAGCTGTTTGAGCGCAGTGCGCGCGGATTCGACGTGCAGCGAGACGTAGTGAATGATGCTCATGCGAGTCGTCCTTTCGAGAGGCGCAGGATGCGGTGGCCGTAGTCTGCCATGAGGGTTTCGTCATGGGCGGCGACGATGACGGTGGTTCCTGCTTCGTGGAAGGTTTTGAACAATTCCATGATGTCGAGCGCGTAGGCGCGGTCGAGGTTGGCGGAGGGTTCGTCGGCAATCAGGAGGCTCGGTTGGTGGACGACGGCACGGGCGATACACAATCGTTGCTGTTCGCCGCCCGACAGGGTTACGGGATCGTCCAATTCGCGTCCTTTCAAGCCGACTTTTTCAATGGCGATGCGGGCGCGCTCTTCGGCTTTGCGCGGCTGATAACCGATAATCCGCAGCGGCAGGATGACGTTTTGCAGGACGTTGCGGTCATAGAGGATTTTGTGGTCTTGGAACACGATGCCGATATGCTGGCGCATGAAACCGATTTGGTTGTCGCTCAATTCGCCCAAGTCTTGGTTGTTGAACCACACTTTGCCTTTGCTGGGCTTGGTAATACCGGAAATCAGCTTGAGGATGGTGGACTTGCCGGAGCCGGAATGGCCGGCGATAAATATCATTTCGCCTTTTTTGATTTGGAAGCTGACGTTTTTCAGGGCTTCAAAACCGCCGGGATAGGTTTTGGAAACTTGTTCGAAACGGATCATAAGGTATTCCTGGAAAAGGGGTCAGGACAAACTTATCCACAGTTAATCCACAAAAGGATGCGCTATCGGAGATAGGTCGTCTGAAAAATAGGATATGTGCCGAATTATAAAGATTTCGGCGTTTTTTTGATAGTTTGCCCGGATATGGACGGCGGTAGGCAAAGCGTCGGACTGACGGCTTTACAACACAATGTTACAGGTGTGATTGTCGCCACCATTTTATTTATAGTGGATTAACAAAAATCAGGACAAG
>NZ_KV794939.1:0-7993 GCF_001808875.1 Neisseria sp. HMSC064E01 | reverse complement strand
AATGCCGTACTGGTTTAAAGTTAATCCACTATGCCGGCATTTATCCACAAAACGCCCAAGACAAAGAGGTCGTCTGAAAATTTTCAGACGACCTCTGCGCATCATAAACATCAAAAACCGCGTATCCGTTTGAATCGCAGATACGCGGTTTGAGATTTGAAGCACATTTCGGGTCTTGCTTCCTAAACGTGCAGCCAACGGCAAAGCACCGACTTAATTGATATCCAAACGTTCCATACGGTAGCGCATGGAGCGGAAGCTGATACCCAAGAGCTTGGCAGCCTGAGTGCGGTTGTAACGGGTTTGCTGCAACGCTTGTTCGATAATGCCGCGCTCGATTTGGTCAAGGTAATCTTGAATCTGCATGGTGCGTGGATCAAACGGCGGAAGCGGCTGGTGATCCAAAGTTTCGCCTTTTCGTGTTTCGGAATCGGCGATGTCGTCGAGATCGAGGTTTGGATGGTCGTTTTTCGGTGTCGGCGTATTTTGGATTTGCAAATCATCCAGTTGGATAACTTGTCCGACAGTCAGAGCGACGGCGCGCTCAAGGATGTTTTCGAGTTCGCGGAAGTTGCCGGGATAGCTGTAATGCAGCAGGGCTTCTTGCGCTTTGGGGCTGAGTTTGTAGGTTTGCGTACCGTGGCGGTGTTTGTAGAGCAGGTACAGAATCAGCGCGCCCAAGTCCTCACGCATTTCGCGCAGGGGCGGCATGTGCAGGGTAACGACGTTGAGGCGGTAATATAAGTCTTGGCGGAACGCGCCGCTGTCAACGAGGGCTTCAAGGTTCTTGTGGGTAGCGCAGATGATGCGGACATCGACGAAAGTTTCGCGGGCATCACCGATGCGGCGCACGGCTTTTTCTTGGATGGCGCGCAGGAGTTTGACCTGCATGGCAAGCGGCAAGTCGGCAACTTCGTCGAGGAACAATGTGCCACCGTCGGCGTGTTGGAAGAAGCCGAGACGGTCTTGGTCGGCGCCGGTAAAGCTGCCTTTTTTGTAGCCGAAGAATTCGCTTTCCATCAGGTTTTCAGGAATCGCGCCGCAGTTCACCGCGATAAAGGGCTTGTCGGCACGATCAGACAATTCGTGGATGGTACGCGCAGCCTGTTCTTTACCGGTACCCGATTCGCCGGAAATGTAAACGGGCACGCCGCTGCGGGCGAGGCGGCGGATCAGGTGGCGGACCTCGACCATTTGGGGCGAACTGCCGAGCAGCCGCGGCATATCTTCTTCGCCGCCCAATTCCGGCACGTCTTCGTTCGCCCGCATGGCGATTTCGCCGGTGGCGAAGCGTTCTTTCATGGAACGCAGGCCTTCAGGAACGGTAACGGAGCCGCTCAAATCGCGCTTGGGCGGTTTGGGCGGAGTTTTCGGTTTGTTGAATGCGGCGGCGACGGGTGCAGACGGTTTTTCTATCGGCGGCTGGGCAATCTCGTCCGTACTATTGGAAACAGAGACGGCGGATTTAACCAGCGAACGCAGTTGGGAAAGGGTAATCGGCTTTTGCAGGTAGTCGAACGCGCCCGCATTCAGCGCTTCGACCGCCTGGTCGGCATTACCGAAGGCGGTAATGACCGCGACAGGGGTGTCGAGCATGAGTTCGTCTATGTATTGGACGACTTCGAGACCGGAGCCGTCGGGCATCCGCATATCGGTCAAGACGAGGGAGTAATCGTTGTTGTCGAGCTTGTCTTTGGCATCTTCTACGCCGACGGCGGTCTGCACGCGCAGACCCATCTTCATCAGCGTCATTTCCATCAAGTCGCGGATGTCTGCCTCGTCATCGACGACCAATACTGGGTCTTGCAGCTTACTCATTGTGTTCTCTCGGTAAAATCAGTTCGAATCCGTTCATTTCGGGGTGGTAATGGAGTTGGCCCATATTGGCGTGCGCCAGTTCGCGGGCAACGTACAATCCCAATCCCGTACCTTGTTTTTCAGTGGTGTAGAACGGCTCAAAGAGATGGTTGCGGACTTCAGGCGAAATGCCTTTGCCGTTATCGGCAACGACGATGGAAATGTGCATCCTGCCGCTGGGGCGGATCAGGACGGTAATCGCATTCTCATCCTGACGGCTGTGCCGCCAAGCATTATTGCAGAGGTTCCACATAATTTGCTGGATGTGCATCACATCAGCGAGGACGGTAAGGTTGTTGCCGTCCATATTCATGCGCAGGCAGCCGATAGCTTCGGAATTGTTGAGCGTGAACTCTTGTTTGAAGTCGAGCCAGAATTTCATCAGATTGATCGGCTCGCGGCTGATGTTGTCGCGTTTGTTGAGCAGGGAGATGTCTTCCAACATTTTATCGATGCGCTGGATGTTGCTGTCGATGATGCCGCAAAGCTTGGCTTTAACCGGATCGGGTTCGGCATCGTCATCACTTTCTTGCAGCAAATCGCTGGCGTGACGAATGGCGGACATCGGATTGCGGATTTCGTGGGCGAGGTTCGCGGTAAGCTGTCCGAGCGAGGTGAGCTTGGTGGACATGGCTTCCGCCGCGACTTCGCGCAGCGAACGGACATACAGCATGAGCAGTTCTGTCTGTTCCTGAATCAGGGGGACAGCGCGGACGTGCATGGCGTGTTGAAAGATGTGGATATCGGTTTCAAACGGTTTGTCGGGATGATATTGCCAGCGTGTAACCAATTCGCCGAACACGATTTCTTGTTGGTCAACCACCAAACCGGGGAAATAGGTTTTTGCCTGTTTGTTAAAAAGCCAGACGCGCTGGGTACTGTCGATAACGATAACGGCTTCCTGCACGCGGTTGAGAACGAGGCGGTTCAATCCGCTGATGCGGCGGTAGGCAAGCTGATGGCGGCTGGCAGATTCGGTTGCCTGCTCCAGATAGCGGGCAGCAAACGAAGTCAACATGGCGACAAGGTAACACGCGCCGCTAAGCAGGACCGTAGTAATCAGGGGCTGCGTATCCCAATCAAACGGATGCAGGCGGATGCTGCCGTCGAGCAGCAGATTGAAGAAAAACAGCATGGACGCGTAACCTGCGTACAGCATGGGGTAATGCCCGTAGCTGAGGAGGCAGGATGTCGCGACGAAAGGAAGGACAAGGATGCCGAAGCCCGAATCGACTCCGCCGGCGATATACACCAGTATCATCATCATCGAAATATCGACGACTGCGCTGGCATTGGGCAAATCCAAAGTCTGCCATTGCCAGTCCGGACGGGCGACGGATAACAAGATGAGGAAAGAATACAGCGCTGCCCAGCTGTAAAATTCGACGGGCGGGAATGACATGCCGATATGAGTGCCATTACTGTAAACGCCGAAAGCATGCATGACCAACAGCGGCAGCACGATGGCAATGCGGGCAATATTGATTAAACCGGGTATCCGCTCGCTCAGGTTTCCCAGTTCCTGAAAGCCGGACTTACTCATATCCGCAACCCTTTTTGTTTATTTTTATCATTATTAGTACCTGTTTTTGAAATCGTTCTGCGACATTGCCGCAGACGGTCGTAAATATTTTTTTAATTTTGTCAGCATAACATAAAACGACCGTGTTTTCTAGGTTTTCAATGTGTTACCGCGCCTTTTGTTGTTTATGCGAAGGCAGCGGACAAGGTTTTCAGACGACCTGAGATGTCCAAAACCTTCCCTTTTTTGCCGCGCTTGCCGTCGATATCGCAAATGCGCAATTTTTCCTGATGCGCCGCACCGCGCTTACCGACGGTTTCGACGATAAATTCCGCGGCCGTGGTCACGAGGACGTGTTCCAGCGATGCACCGTCGGTCAGCGACATCAACTGCAAACCGCGGCCTTTAGGCATGACTTTGAGTTCGCCGATGGAAAACGCCAAGAGACGGTGGTCGCTGCTGGCCAGTACGATTTTGCAGTCGGGATTGATGAGCGAAGAGGCATAGACGGCAATCGGCGGCAGGACAGTTTCGCCACTGTCCACAGTCATCACCACTTTGCCCGCTTTCACGCGCCCGACCATATCGGCCAACTTGGCGATGAAGCCGTAGCCGCCGCTGCCTGAGAGCAGGTAGTGCTGTTCGGGTTGTCCGGTGAGCATGGCGACGGGTTTCGCTCCGTTTTGCAGCTCGATTAACGATGAAACCGGCACGCCGTCGCCGCGTCCGCCGGGGATTTCGGCGGCATCGAGCGTGTAGGTTCTACCCAATGAGTCGAGAATGACGACGGGTAAAACGGTACGGCCTTCAAGGGTTTGTTTGAGGCGGTCGCCTTCTTTGAATGCGGTTTGGCTCAAATCGAGATTGTGTCCGGCACGGCTGCGTATCCAGCCTTTTTCCGACAAAATTAGCGTGATGGGTTCATCGGCGGTGGTTTGTGTCAGCACTGCGCGCCCGGCTTCTTCCACCAGCGTGCGGCGCGGGTCGCCGAACTGCTTCATGTCCGCTTGCATCTCTTTGATAATCAGCTTGCGTTTTTCGTTTTCGTCGCCCAAAAGGATATTCAGACGCCCCTGTTCCTCGCGCAATTCGTTCAATTCTTTTTCGAGTTTGAAACCTTCCAAACGCGCCAACTGACGCAGGCGGATTTCCAAAATGTCTTCGGCTTGGATTTCGGTCAGCCCGAACGCCGCCATCAAATCGGCTTTCGGGTCGTCCGATTCGCGGATGACTTTAATCACTTCGTCGATGTGCAGAAAGACTTTCAGACGGCCTCCAAGGATGTGCAACCGTTTTTCCACTTGGTTCAAACGGAATTTCAGACGACGTGTTACGGTCACGACGCGGAAATCCAGCCATTCCTGCAAAATCGTTTTCAGATTTTTCTGCGCGGGGCGGTTGTCCAGCCCCATCATCACCAAGTTCATGGACACATTGCCTTCCAGCGAAGTCTGCGCCATCAGCGTATTGATGAAGGTATCGGTATCGATGCGGCTGGATTTCGGCTCGAACACCAGTCGCACGGGATGCTCGCCGTCGGACTCGTCGCGCACGCGGTCGATTAAATCCAGCATCAGCTTTTTGGTGTTGAGCTGGTCTTGGTTGAGCTGTTTTTTACCTGCTTTCGGTTTCGGGTTGGTTTGTTCTTCGATTTCGGCGAGGATTTTGGCGGAATTGGCGTTCGGCGGCAGCTCGGTCACAATCACCCTCCATTGCCCGCGCGCCAGCTTCTCAATTTCGTAACGCGCACGCACGCGCACGCTGCCCTTTCCGGTTTCGTAAATACGGCGCAATTCGTCCGCCGGCGTGATAATTTGACCGCCGCCGGCAAAATCAGGCGCGGGGATGTATTGCATCAGGTCGGCGATTTCCAACGTCGGCTTCTTCAACAGCGCAATCGCCGCCTGCGTAACTTCGTTCAAATTGTGCGACGGAATTTCGGTCGCCATGCCCACTGCAATGCCCGACGCGCCGTTGAGCAATACCATCGGCAGGCGGGCGGGCAGGTGCAGCGGTTCGTCAAACGCGCCGTCGTAGTTCGGTACGAAATCCACCGTCCCCTGATTGATTTCGGACAACAGCAATTCCGCAATCGGCGTCAACCGCGCTTCGGTGTAACGCATCGCCGCCGCCCCGTCGCCGTCGCGCGAACCGAAGTTGCCGATGCCGTCGATTAAGGGGTAGCGCAAGGTAAAATCCTGCGCCATCCGCACCATCGCCTCATAGGCGGAACTGTCGCCGTGCGGGTGGTATTTACCCAAAATCTCGCCGACCACGCGCGCCGATTTCACCGGCTTCGCCCCCGCCGTCAAGCCCATATCGCGCATGGCAAACAAAATGCGCCGCTGCACGGGCTTCTGGCCGTCTGAAACTTCAGGCAGCGCGCGGCCTTTGACCACGCTCATGGCGTATTCGAGATAGGCGCGTTCGGCGTATTGACCTAAGAGCAGGTAGTCTTCGCCGACAGGGGATGGGACGGAAACGTGTTCGTTCATAAGGAAGCTGGAATGAAAGATAAAGGAAGGTATTGTAAAGGATAGCGAATGAAAATAAAAATGTCGGGGCATGGTTTCGCCGCGTATCTTTTTATTTTTGAATGGAATTGTTGACAATCTAAATGGATTTGAGGTCGTCTGAAATGTTTTCAGACGACCTCTATAAACATCATGCTACATTTCAAAAGCAGGCATCAAGTCTTTTCACGTTCGTCCAACAGCAAAAACACCATCAGCGACAGCAGCATCAAAACCGTCGTCAACACCATTGCCCGCGCATAATTGTCCTCCCCTGCCCTACCCAGATAGGAATAAATTAAAGTGGTCAGCGTTTGCCATTCGGGGCGCGACAAAAACAGCGTGGCGGCAAACTCTCCGATACAGGTTGCTGCCGCCAAAGTCAAACCGCGTCGCAAGGCGGGTTTCAATAATGGAGCGGTCACATACAAGGTCGTCTGAAAAGCATTTGCCCCCATACCGCGCGCAGCCGACACATAATCTTCAGGCAAATCGTCCCAAGCCGCCAACACGTCTTTTGCCACAAACGGATACGCCAGCAGCGCATAAGTGGCAACCAACAAAGGCAGCGATGCCGTCCATTGCGGATAAAGCAGCAATATACCGGCGGCAATGCAGACAGGCGAAACCATAAACGGCAAAAACACCAAACCGCGCACCCACGCCACCCGTCGCGCAACCGCCGCATACATCACCCCCAGCACCACCGCCGTCAAAACCGCCATCCCCGAAAACCGCAGCGTATTCCATCCTGCCGCCAAGGTTTCCTGTTCCAACAATACGCCCCAAGACCCGCCTGCCGACGCCGCCAGAAAAACCACCGCCACCAAAGGCAACAGGCAACACAGCAGCAAGACCATTAAAGAAAAACCCAGCAAAACACGTTCGCCGAAAGATTGCGGACGATGAGGCAGCAACGCACGAACCGCCTTATCAGAAGCCGTTTGCCGGCTCAAATACGCATACAGCAGCCCCGCCAATGCCGTCACGCCCAACACCATCCACACCAAAACCGACGCTTGAGCCATATCCAGCTCATACATCACCAACTGATAAATCTCCACCTCAACTGTCGTATAACGGCTGCCACCGAGCAACAAAGCCAGTCCGAAACCCGAAAAACAATACAAAAATACCAAACAAGCCCCGCCCGCCAACCAAGGGCGCAACACCGGCCATTCCACAAAACGAAACCGCTGCCAAGCCCCCGCACCCAGTGTCTGCGCCGACTGCAGCCTCGCCTGCGGCACCTGCAAAAAACCCTGATACGCCGCGCGTACCAACACAGGCAAATTGAAAAACACATTGCCGTAAAGCAACAAATACGGCGTGTCCTGCCAGCCCGCCCACAACACACCGTTTGCCCCGAACAAAGCCAACACCCCTACCCCGACCACCAAAGTCGGCATCACAAACGGCAACATCAAAAGCCGCAAAATCATCTCACGCCCACGAAACGACAACCTCGCCAACGACCACCCTACCGGAATGCCGAGCAATAAAACCAGCACACAAGTGACCGCCGCCTGAACCACCGTCCAAACCAAGCGATGCTGCATATAATCATCGGCCAATACCAACGACCAAGCCGACCCGTCATAAGCCGCCATCGCCACCAATGGCGAAACCACCATCACCACCAAGAAGCCCAAAGGCAGCAGCGCAAGCAAAACAGTGGCAGGAAACAAACGAAACAGAGTTTTCATGGAACGGATAGGCAGGGTTTAAAACAGATATTGTAACGGATACGAAGCAAAGGTCGTCTGAAAAGGGTTTTGAATTTTTCAGACGACCTTGATAAATGTTGGGTTTCAGGTCAATCTATACTTGTTAGTAGATTATTTATGGCTTGTTACCTTACCACATTGCTTTTCTACGCAAAGGCTCGTTGTGGTCGCCTTTGACCAGCTCCCAAATGGTCAGCCCCATTTGGGGTCCGAGAAGTACATCTTGCGTCCGAACTCCTTCTCCTTCGGGGAAGATCTCGCCTTTATTGAAATGGCGGGTTTCACCGTCAAAGCTGGTGATTTTCCACATACCTGAAATTGGAACTGGCTCTTCCTCGACGCCGATGATTTCCTGCGGCGCTTGGGTGTAGATC
>NZ_KV794938.1:0-476 GCF_001808875.1 Neisseria sp. HMSC064E01 | reverse complement strand
TTCCAATCGGCAGGGATGTGGTCGGGATGGGCGCTGTCGTGCATGACGCCGGAGATATACGGGCGGTCGGGATTGCCTTGGACGAAGGACAGCATGACTTCGGTGCCTTCGTGTAAGGGGAAGTGGATACCGTATTCGGGACCGGCATAGGGTTTGGCGAGTCGGACGGGACGGCTTTCGCCGCCGGGGCTCCATTCGTCCAAATCAAACGGCAGTTTGACGCGGTAGCGTCCCATGTCGTCGATGTAGGCGTAGGTGCAGTTCTCTGCCGCGGTCACCCGTGCGGGCAGTGTGCCGGCGATGTGGGGGCGCGGGGTGGTGCGTTCGGGACGGAAGGTGAGTTGGGCGGGTATGGCGGTAAAGGTGTGGCTGTAGGCGGTATCGCGGCTGCCGCTGTGTTCCATACTGAGTACTAGCCAGCCGTCGGGTGCTTCGGGGAAGGCGGTATCGGTTTGGAACACTTTCATCGGTGCCAT
>NZ_KV794937.1:0-1085 GCF_001808875.1 Neisseria sp. HMSC064E01 | reverse complement strand
TCGGCATGATTGGTCTGTTGGTTATTCAACATGCGCTCCAAAATGTCTTTAATGTCCTTTTGGTTGAGCGTCATTTCTTTTATTATCTTGTCTTGTTCAGCAGGGGTCTGACCTGTAACTTTGGCACGAGCAACCTGTAATTGTGCATCATTTGTTATCGGGGTATAAACATATCCTGCAACTTTGTCATAACCTTCAGGAAGACTACCTTTATACCAACCTTTACATGCTCCGCCCGAGCAATATCCCCAGTTATATGAACCATTATATTTATCTATTACCCAAGCATATCCTTCAATATCGAGTCTTGGCCGAACATTAGAACCTGAACCAATATCGACACGTCTCAAATATAGTTGGGAATAACTACCGTCTTTGTTCTTTGAGGCTTCAGCAAGCATTTTTCCTGATGTCGTCCATCCTTCCGCCTGTTTCGCTGCGGCTGCTGCGCCTTCAGCTGCTTTTTTGGCGGCTGCGGCTGCGATTGCTCGTCCTAGGTCTCCGCTTTGTTCTGCTTGTGCTTGTGCGGTGGCGGCTTGTTGGGCAGCTTGGGCAAGTTGTCCTGATGACGAATTAGGTCGTATCCCTGTTTTATCCAAAAAATTATTAACTCCGCTTCCAAAACCCGTTAAATCAAGTTTTGACAAACCTTCCAAAACTGCCCCGAATCCCTCCCTAGCTGCTCCACTCCAGTCTCCATTTTGGGCTTGTTTATAAGCTCGTGCGGCAAAATCCGATCCAATCGCTCCGCCCGCTGCCGTTAAACCTGCAAGCGTACCACCAGTAATCTTTTCAACTTTGGGAATATTCACACTCTGCGTCTGCGTAGTTTTAATCGTCCCCTTCTCGCCATAATTACCCGTTGCGGTTATGGTTTTCGACTGACTACCTTTTATGGAATCGCCCGACTTGGTTACGGTCGGTTTGCCGTTGTTTTGGCTTTGCACGCGCCATACGCCCGTTTTCGGGTCGTAGCCTTTTTGTTGTAAGGCTCTTTCACTTGGAAAGCCCGCCCCCTGATGTTGTGCCGGCGGGGGAAGTCCTACTTCTGCACTTACAGGAGCAGCGAATAAAGCAGCAGACAG
>NZ_KV794936.1:396-13040 GCF_001808875.1 Neisseria sp. HMSC064E01 | reverse complement strand
CTTCTTCGGCTTTACGTGCTTCTTCGGCTTTTGTATTTTCAATATTGGTATTGGTTGGTCGTGTAGATGGCGTTCCACCTCCACCACAGGCTGCCAAGCTTAAAGCGATAACGGTTACTGTGCTTACTTTTTTTAAAGACATAGATGCTTCCTTTGTAATGGGTAGGTTGATAATTAAAATACTAATGTATTATCAACCAGTTATTTTAAAATATCAAGCAAATAATTTACAAAAACAACAGAACTGTTAATTTTTGCAACAATCGGCTATTCATAATTCTTAATTATGCATACCGAACAAGACAAAATTGATTTTAGTGAACGCTTGAAAACCGCAATCAGACTGGCGGGTTTGGATAATCTTTCCAACGCCAGCCTTGCCAACCGCTTCAATCTGCGCCATCCCAATCAATCCGTTAGTACGTAGGCTTTCCATCATTGGTTGGTCGGACGTTCGATTCCGACGCCCGATAAAATCGAAACGCTGGCGAAATGGCTGGATACCAGCGGAGAATGGTTGCGGCACGGACGAATGTTGGAAGAAGGTGGGGCAGTTTCCCCGCAAGAGGCGTTGTTGTTGAAATATTTCCGCACGCTGTCGCCGGAAAAGCAGGAGGCGTTGATTACTTTGCTTCATAAAGCGGAGGATTGAGTTTTAATCACAAAAAGGTCGTCTGAAAACGGAAATCTCGTTTTCAGACGACCTTTTATATTAATAATATTCGGGGCAATTAGATATATTGAACCGAAATAATATCGTATTCGCGAACGCCGCCGGGGGCTTGTACTTCGGCTACGTCGCCTTCTTCTTTACCGATTAGGGCGCGGGCGATGGGAGAGCCGACATAGATTTTGCCTTCTTTGATGTCCGCTTCGTCTTCGCCTACGATTTGATAGGTAACGTGTTCTTCACTTTCTAAGTCTTCCAGCGTTACGGTCGTACCGAAGACGATTTTGCCTTCGGCGTGGATTTCGGCAGGATTGATGATGTGTGCCATGGATAGTTTGTGTTCCAGCTCGGAAATACGACCTTCGATAAAGCCTTGTTTTTCTTTGGCGGCTTCATATTCGGCATTTTCAGACAGGTCGCCGTGTGAACGGGCTTCGGCGATGGCTTCGATGATTTCGGGGCGAGCGACGCTTTTGAGGCGTTGCAATTCTTGTTTGAGCAATTCTGCGCCGCGCGCGGTCAATGGAATTTTTTGCATGGTTTGTCTTCTCCGCAAAAGCGTTTGGGCTGCTTTTGCCTGGTAAATACGCGGTAAACATAGTCCGCAAAATGAAAATAAAAATACAAGCCGCCTAAATCTCGGCGGCTTGTCTGTGTAAGAATGAATGGCGGTATTGTACCAAAATCAGGGGAAACTGCAATGGCAACCGGCTTTTTCCCTGCTCTGGTGTGGTTTTAGTCCAAATGTTCGCTGCTTTGCGCCAAAACGGTACGGTTGCCGTTAGTTTCGGCAGGCGAAACGATGCCGTCTGCTTCCATTTGGTCAATCAGGCGGGCGGCGCGGTTGTAGCCGATGCGTAATTGACGCTGGATGCCGGAAATGCTGGCTTTGCGCGTTTTCAGAACGACAGAGACTGCTTCGTCATACATCGGATCGACTTCGCTGTCGCTGCTGCGGCTGATGCCCGGCAGATCGTCGGTTGTGCCGCTCATCAGAATATCGTCGATGTAATCGGGCTCGCCGAATTGTTTCAGATATTCGACTACGCGGTGTACTTCGTCGTCTGAAGCGAACGCACCGTGAACACGTTGCGGATAGCCTGTTCCGGGCGGCAGGAACAGCATATCGCCTTGCCCGAGCAGGTTTTCCGCGCCCATTTGGTCGAGAATCGTGCGACTGTCGATTTTGCTGGACACTTGGAATGCGATACGTGTCGGGATGTTGGCTTTGATCAGGCCTGTGATGACATCGACGCTGGGGCGTTGTGTGGCAAGGATCAAATGGATACCTGCCGCGCGGGCTTTCTGGGCGAGACGGGCAATCAGTTCTTCGATTTTCTTACCTGCGGTCATCATCAAATCGGCAAATTCGTCAACCACGACGACGATAAACGGCAGTTTTTCCAAAGGTTCGGGATTGTCGGGCGTCAGGCTGAACGGGTTGGCGATTTTTATGCCTTGCGCGGCGGCCTCCATGATTTTTTGGTTGAAGCCAGCAAGGTTGCGCACGCCTACATGGCTCATCAGACGGTAGCGTTTTTCCATTTCGTTGACGCACCAGTTGAGCGCGTTGGCCGCCAGCTTCATATCGGTAACGACAGGCGCGAGTAGGTGCGGAATGCCTTCGTAAATGCTCAATTCCAGCATTTTCGGGTCGATCATAATCATGCGCACGTCTTCAGGCGTCGCTTTGAAGAGCATGGACAGAATCATGGCGTTAACGCCGACCGATTTACCCGAACCGGTCGTACCGGCAACCAGCAAATGCGGCGCTTTGCCTAAGTCGGTAACGACGGGCTGTCCGGTAATGTCCTGACCGAGCGCGAGCGTGAGCTTGGATTTGGATTCGGTAAACGCGGGCGAATTGAAGATTTCGCTCAGGCGTATCATTTGCCGTTTCGGGTTCGGCAGTTCCAAACCCATGCAGGTTTTGCCGGGAATGGTTTCGACAACGCGGATAGAGGCAACGCCAAGCGAACGGGCGAGGTCTTTTTCGAGATTTATGACTGAACTGCCACGCACACCGACATCAGGTTCGATTTCGTAACGTGTAATCACCGGACCTGAATAGCAATCCACGACTTTGACTTTGACCTTGAATTCCGCCAGTTTTTCTTCGATGGTGATGCTGTTGTTCAGCAATTCTTCTTCGGTCTGCGTCGCGGCAGGGTCGAATTGGGGCGGAAGGAGCAAGTCTGTGGTCGGCAGAGGTTGGCTCAGGTCGTCTGAAAATTCGTAAAATGCTTGGGTATCCTCTTCCGAATCCTCATCAAAATCATCAGCAGTATAAGCAGCCGTATGATCGGAATGATGTACCGACTGATGATGTTCAAAAGCAGAAATTTCCGCATCTTCCGTACGGACGGATTCAGTTTCAGTGTTGCTCTGTAAATCTTCGCCTGCAACTTCATCCTCAGTTTCAGATTCGCTGATTAAATAATCATGAATCGAACGGACGGGATTGTCGCTGACATGCGCGTTGACTTCGGAAGGGAAAGTAGGAATTTCCAAGCCAGAACGTATCATCTGGGGCTCAAAGATTTCCGGCGCGACAGGCGGTGGCGTAAAGCTGGGCGGCTCCGGAATATCAATCGGCGTTGGGATGACGGCAGGCACTTCAGGTGGCTCGACTACGGTTGCAGTAGGGGCAGGCTGTCTTGAAATATAGACGGCTTTTTCTTTTGGCGCAGCGGCAGGTTCGGTGCGAATTGTTTTAGGCGGGAACAGCGGTTTGCGTACAACCGAAGGCGCAACCGTTTGCTCGGGCTGCGGATTGGTTTCTTCCGACAATTTCATCTGTGCGGCAGCAGATTGCTGCTTGCGTGCCAGTTTTTCCGCCGCCGCTTCAGCGTGGCGGACCGTCCGTCGGCGGCTTGCAGGAATCAGGTTTGCCAGAATTTCATCGTTTTGGATGATTTGCGGCTGGAAGTCGCGCACAGGCGCAACGGCGGCGGCAAGGCGTTGGCGGGCTGCCGTACTTCGCGCCAATGTATTTCGGATGTCGGTCACATCAATCTCTGCACGGCTGTCCAGATTATCAACGGCAGGCAAAATGGCTTCGCGTTCCGCCGTGCGCAGCGCGGTTTGCACGGTTTCGATATGCGGCGCACTGGCTTTGGGGATTTGAATGCCGTTGACGCCTGCCATGACGCGCTCACGGGTTCGGCGCAATACGGGATCGTTGAAATCGATAATCTGCAAACCTTTCATCGGCGTAACCGACGCGCGGATAAGCTGGATTTCCTCTTCATCGCTACTCCAATCCTCAGTAGGATGGCTTACGGTCTGCTGCTCTTCCCATTCCTGCAATGCCGCTTCATTGAGCGAACGGGTTGCCTCTTCCAGAGTAATTTCTTCAAAGCCTTCGTCTTTAACGATACGGGGAATATATTCAGGCTCTTCAGTTTCGACGAAAGGAACGATATATGGCGCATCTTTTCTTTCGGATGCGTGGTGTTGGCGGGTTTCGGATTGGTAAACAGGTTCTGCCGGTGAATTTTCAGACGACCTTTCGACGTCAGCCTCTTGATAATATGCGCGCTTTGCTTCTTGGCTTTCAAAGAAATCCGCTATATCTGGCATACCGGCTTCAGTTTCTTCGTTTTCGGCGTTTACCTGTTCTTCTATTGATTGCTCTTGCTGCGGAGTGTAACGCGCCGCCATCAGGCGCAGACGTGCGATGGTTTTTCCGTATGCTGCTTTGGCATCTTCCGAAAATTGATGTGGAGAATCAGCATCCTGATCGTGAGGAATATATGTGCCCTCTTGCAAGCCGCGCTCTAAGCGCGCCAATTCGTGCTGCCACTCACGCTCTTGTTTTCTGTGCAGCCAAAATACGCCGCAAATGGCACACAATAAAATGATAATCAGCACAGTCCAAAACATTCGCTGTTTCCCTTGAAATAAACGGCAAAGGTTGTTATTTTAGCGTGTTTCAGCACTAAACAAAACAAGTCCGCCGCGAATTTCGTCTGCGGGGTATAATGCAGGTCGTCTGAATATTTACCCTCGGTCTGGTTTCGTATGAATTTTCAAGCCGCATGGTTCTCCAGTTCGATTTTGGCCGCTGCTTGGCTGCTGTTGTCCATTCTGCTTCTCGCTTGCGCGCGTCCGGCATGGCGATCCATGCAGAAACACCATTCCGCCTCCATCCTCTCCGCCCTGATACTGACGACCGCATGGTGTCTGAATGCGATGACTGACGAAGGACAGCTTGCGCAAATGAGCTATCACCTGCTTGCCATGAATTTGGTTGCGCTGATGATTGGTGCGCCTGCTGCGTTATGGCTGGGTTCGGCTTTGCTCCTTCCTTATCTTTTGTTGTTCAACGGTGGCGACGGATATGCCTATCCCGTCAACGCCCTCGCCCTGCTCTTGCCACCGCTTGTCGTCAATCAACTCTCTTGCCGCTTAGTCAACCGTCTTCCTGCGAATATTTTTATCTTTATTTTTGTCAACGGCTTCATCGCATCCGCCGTAGGTATGATGCTGACCGGACTGGTGCTGGTCAGCGTTTTGGATCTCAGCCATGCCTTTCCGACATCGGTACTTTGGACTACCGCCCTCCCCATTTTCATCCTGATTGCTTGGGCGGAAGCATTCCTCAGCGGCATCACTACCGCCATTTTCATTGCGCTCAGACCGCAATGGATCAACACTTTTGACGACAACCGATATTTGAAATCCAGCAATAAAATCTGGTAAACATCTCAAGGGTCGTCTGAAAACTATTTTGAAGCGTTTTATTCAACAAATTTGATTTTCAGACGACCTTTTTCATATGTTCTCTTTAAACTGATCCATACAAACCAAAACAGCCGATACTTTCCCGTATCGGCTGTTCCTGTTTACTGCTTAATCGATATCCACTTTATTGGTGCTTAGGCAGCTCTTTCAAAGTCAGCGGCTGAATGTACCAAATATCGCGGCAGTAGTCGGCGATGGAACGGTCTGACGAGAAGAAGCCCATATTGGCGATGTTGATCAACGCGGATTTACGCCACGCGGCAACATCGCGGTAGTGTTCGTCCGCTTTGTATTGCGTGTCGATATAGCTGCGGAAATCCGCCATCAGTTGATAGAAGTCGCCGTAAGGTTGCAGGACGTCGTTGTAGCGGTTCGGCTCTTCCGGTGAGAACGTGCCGTTGCTGATTTGGTTGACGACGCGGCGCAGGTCGTTGTCGCGCTCGATGTAGCTTAACGGGTCGTAACCGTTGCGGCGGATTTCTTCCACTTGCTCGACGGTGTTACCGAAGATAAAGCAGTTGTCCGCGCCGACCTTTTCCAAAATTTCGACGTTCGCGCCGTCCAGCGTACCCATACAGAGCGCGCCGTTGAGGGCGAATTTCATGTTGCTGGTGCCCGATGCCTCCGTACCTGCCAATGAGATTTGTTCGTGCAAATCGGCGGCGGGGATGATGATTTGGGCGAGGCTGACGCTGTAATTCGGGATATAGACGACTTTAATCAAATCGCGGATGCGTTCGTCGTTGTTGATGGTTTTGGCTACATCGTTAATCAGGCGGATGATTTTTTTCGCCATGTAGTAAGCGGATGCAGCTTTACCGGAGAAGATGAAGACACGCGGTTGCCAGTCCAAATCCGGGTTTTCCAAGATTTTGTTGTAGCGGTCGACGATGTGCATCAAATTCAATGCTTGGCGTTTGTATTCGTGGATGCGTTTGATTTGGATGTCAAACAATGCGTCCGTGTTCACTTTGATGCCTAATTCGGTTTCGATGTATTTGGCGAGGCGTTCTTTGGCGGCTTTTTTCACTGCGCCGAATTCTGCCTGTACGCTTGCATCGTCAACTTTTTCGTTGAGCTTGGTCAGGTTGTCCAAATGCAGGCGCCAGTCTTGTTCGCCCAAATGTTTGTCGAGGAAACGGGTCAATTCGGGATTGGCGATGTTGATCCAGCGGCGCGGGGTCACGCCGTTGGTTACGTTGGTAAAGCGTTCGGGGAACACTTTGGCAAAGTCGGCGAAAATGGAAGTCGTCATCAGGTCGGAGTGGATTTTCGCCACGCCGTTGACTTTGTGCGAACCGATGACTGCCAACCATGCCATGCGGACGCGGCGGCCGTGGGTCTCATCAATGATGGATACGCGGCGGACGAAGTCGTCGTCGAAGTTGCCGATGGCGCGCAGGGCGTTCAGGAAGTAGGCGTTGATTTCAAAGATGATGTCCAAATGACGCGGCAGCAGGCGGCCCATCAAATCAACCGGCCAAGTTTCCAAGGCTTCGCTCATCAGGGTGTGGTTGGTGTAAGAGAAAATCTTACAGCACATATTCCATGCTTCGGTCCACGCGATGCCTTCTTCGTCAATCAGGATGCGCATCAGCTCGGGAATTGCCAGCACGGGATGGGTGTCGTTCAGATGGATGGCGACTTTGTCGGCAAGGTTTTTAATGCTGGGGAAACGGCATTTGTGGCGCGCTACGATGTCTTGTACGGATGCGGAAACCAGGAAATATTCTTGTTTCAAGCGCAGTTCGCGACCGCTGTCGGTGGAGTCGTTCGGATAGAGGACGCGTGAGATGTTTTCATCGCTGTTTTGCGCACGGACGGCGGATGCGTAATCGCCGCGGTTGAAGTCTGCCAAATCGAAGCGATTACCGGCGTGTGCCGTCCACAGGCGCAAGGGGTTGGCGACGTCACCGCCGTAGCCGGGGATGATTTCATCGTATGCCATCGCGGAAATTTCTTCACTCGGATGCCATTCTTTTTTGTCACCCATATTGATGACCTGTCCGCTGAAGCTGACAGCATATTGTTTGTTCGGGCGGCCGATTTGCCATGCCAAATCTTGGTCAAGCCACAAATCGGGTTTTTCGACCTGCTGGCCGTCCACGATTTCTTGTTTGAACATACCGTATTGATAGCGGATGCCGTAGCCCATGGCGGGAATGCGCAAGGTGGCGAGCGAGTCGAGGAAGCAGGCAGCCAAGCGACCCAAACCGCCGTTGCCCAAGCCGGGATCTTGTTCTTGTTCGCAGACATCGGCGAACTCTTTGCCCAATTGTTTGAACGCTTCTTCAAATTCGGCATAAACGCCTTCGTTAATCAAAGCGTTGACGAAGGCGCGTCCCAACAGGAATTCCATGGAGAGGTAGTAAACCATGCGTTTGCCGTTGTCAATGTGGGCGCGGCGGGTTTGCAGGAAGTCTTCCGCAATCAGGTCGCGCGCGGCGAGCATGGCGGCGTTGAGCCATTGGTGTTCGGTCGCCTCTTTCGGATCGACGCCCAAAATAAAAATCAATTTATAGACGATGGACTTGCGGATGGTTTCGGCATCCGGTTTCGGCATGACATAATCAAAACCTGAAATGGGTTGTTTTTTCTTAGCCATGATAGCCTTTCTCTGTTGAGGATGGGGTGATGAAGCGGGGAATTTATCGGTTTGTATAGTGGATTAACTTTAAACCAGTACGGCGCTGCCTCGCCTTTCCGTACTATCTGGATTTTGGGGAATTTTGCAAAGGTCTCTATCTGTACTATCTGCGGCTTCGTCGCCTTGTCCTGATTTAAATTTAATCCACTATATCTTCTGACGGTCTAGGGTCGTCTGAAAAGCCGTATGCCTTTATTTTCCGTCAAGCAAAGTCAATCAAGTAAATTTATTACTAATCTCCAGCATTATAACTAAGACAGCATGAATAATAGGTTTTTCTCTTAAAAACATCTAACTAGCTAAAAAGTATTACTTATCTGGTGATGCGTTTGTACGATGCAAAACCCAAATACCCATATGTTCGACTGTCAATTTACCGTCTTTATTGTAATTAAACTTCTCAGATGGTACGCAAGAAAGCTGCCAACTTCCTTGAGGCAGGTTAAATAACTGTTGACTACGTTTGGCGTTGACCAACAGCAGCCATTCATTGTCCAAAACAATCTGCATGGCTTTTGCGCTGCGATTGTGCCAACAAAGCTCGCTCATCGGTTCGCATTCTGCATTGAGCCAGCCGACGCGCTCTTTTTCCCACCAAACATCATCGCCCAGTAATTTAACTTCTTGACGCAGGAGGATTAAATCGCGCGTATAGCCTTGCAATGCTTCATCCGCCTGCTGCCAATCCAGCCAAGTAATCGGGTTGTCCTGACAGTAGCTGTTGTTGTTGCCCTGTTGGCTGTTGCCGAACTCGTCGCCCGCCAACAGCATCGGCGTGCCGTTGGCAAGGAACAGCGAGGCAAGCAAGGCTTTGGCGGTGTAGGAGCGGTCTTCCAAAACCGCCGCATCTTCGGTTTCGCCTTCAATGCCGTGGTTGTAACTGATGTTTTCGTTATGCCCGTCGCGGTTGTCTTCGCCGTTGGCATGGTTGTGTTTTTCGTTGTAACTGACCAAATCGTGCAGTGTGAAACCATCGTGTGCGGTGATGAAATTGATGCTGGCGGAAGGATGGCGGCCGCTGTGGTTGAAAATATCAGACGACCCCGCCAGACGTTCGGCAAACGCGCCCAAATTGCCGCTTTCCCACACCCAAAACGCGCGCATATCGTCGCGGAAACGTCCGTTCCACTCGGCAAAAGGCTGCGGGAAATTGCCCAAGTGATAGCCGCCTTCGCCGATGTCCCACGCCTCGACAATTAATTTGCAGCGTGCCAACACGGGGTCTTGATACACCACCTGAAAAAAACGTCCGTAAGCCTGAAAATCGGGTTCGCGCCCCAATACCGTTCCCAAGTCGAAGCGGAAACCGTCCACATGAAACTCCTCCGCCCAATAGCGCAAGCTGTCCGCCGCCCAACGGGTTACGTCGCGGCGGACGATGTTCAACGTATTGCCGCAGCCCGACCAATTTTCATAGCTGCCATCGGGCTTCAGCCAATACCACAAAGCATTGTCTATGCCGCGCTGGCACAGCATCGGGCCTTTTTCATCCTGCTCGGCGGTATGGTTGTATACGACATCCAAAATCACCTCCAAACCTGCTTGGTGCAAGGTTTTGACGGCTTGTTTGAACTCTTTCGCCGCGCGTTCAGCATCGGCGGCATAAGACGGCTCGACGGCAAAATGGGAATAAGTGTTGTAGCCCCAATAATTGCTCAAGCCCATTTTTTGCAGGTGGTATTCGTCCAAATGCTGGTGTACCGGCAGCAGCTCGACGGCGGTAACGCCCAAAGTTTTCAAATAATCAATCACGCGCGGATCGGTCAAGGCTTGATACGTTCCCGCGTGTTCCAAATCGGGGAACTGCTTGGTAAACCCTTTTACATGGGCTTCATACACTATCGTCCTGCCCCACGGATGGTTCGGGCGGTGCTCGTCACCCCAATCAAAATCATCGTCGCCCACCACCACGCTTTTGGGCGCCACCGCCGCATTGTCCCGCCCGTCTTCCGGACGGAACCACGCCATTTCCTCATCATCCCGATAACTCGGTTTGCCGTCGATTTTTTTGGAATACGGGTCAATCAACAATTTGTTCGGGTTGAAACACGAGCCGCCTGGCGCATCAGCACGTCCGTAAACACGAAAACCATACCGCTGCCCTGCCCTAACCTCCGGCACAAAGCCGTAAAATACTGACCCACGCCGCGAAGGCATTTCCAAACGAGTTTCCCCTCCCTTGTCAAAGAGGCACAGCTCGACTTTTTCGGCATGGATGGAAAACAGCGCAAAATTCGCCCCTTCCTCAGTCAGCGACACGCCCATCGGATAAGGCGCACCTTCTTCAATGCGCCATGTTTTGGTTTTCATTTTGTTTGTCCTGATTTGATGGAGACGCTTCGGGCTGCGCTTCCGGATAGATGTTCTTTTTATAGTGGATTAACTTTAAACCAGTACGGCGTTGCCTCGCCTTAAGCTCAAAGAGAACGATTCTCTAAGGTGCTGAAGCACCCAAGTGAATGGTTCCGTACTATCTGGATTTTGGGGAATTTTGCAAAGGTCTCTATCTGTACTATCTGCGGCTTCGTCGGCCTTGTCCTGATTTTTGTTAATCCACTATATAGTGGTGATGCTTGAAGGGAAAGAGGTCGTCTGAAAAGCAAAATCCCGTTTTCAGACGACCTCTTTTAGCCATAAACCTTTGTTTTAATTTGAGGCCGTCCGAATTTGAGCGCTATTAATTCGGCAACCTCACCGCCAACTCGGCAGGCCAAGCCGCCTTAGCGTCGGTTTTTACGAAACCATTGCCCGTCAGCCCGCCTTTCAGCAGGCGGTTGTATTTCACCGCCGTTTCGCGCGGCACTTGCAATTTCACTTTAAACATCAGCTTCGCACGTTCATCGACCGTTTCCACCGACTTGGGCGTAAACTGCGCATCCGTCGCGATAAATTTGATTTTGGCGGGAAACACCGCGTCAATGCCGTCCAAACAGATACGCGCATCATCATTGACTTTCAAACGGCTCATGCTGTCGGTCGGCAGGAAAATATTCATCGAAACATCGGCAGGATCAAGCAGGCTGACCACTTTCGAACCCGCCGCGACCACGTTGCCCGCTTCCGCAATAGTGTATTCCACCCTGCCGGCTATCGGCGCGCGGATGTTCATATCATCGTTGGCGGATGTGGCCGATTTGACTGCCGCCCTCGCCTGTTCCACACCGGCGCGTGCTTCTGCTTGTGCAGCGGCACTTTGCGCCACCGTCGCCCGCGCTTCGTCCCGCGCCGCTTCGGCTGCTTTGACCGCCGCAACAGCACGCTCATAATCCGCCTGACGTTTGGTGACTTCCGATTGCGACACCAGCTGGTCGGCAAGCAATTTGCGCGCATTGTCCAGCTCCATTTTCGCCACGCGCAGCTGCTGCCTGTTCGCGTCCACATTTGCCTGCGCGCGCGCAACCGTCTGCTTCATCTGCGCTTCGGCGGCTTTGGCACGCCCGACCGCCTCTTCTTGCCGCAATTCCGCCGCCCGCGCTTCTTCCAAACGGCTGTTGCTGGTTTCAGACGACAGTTCCGCCAGAATATCGCCCTCTTTCACGTCCGCGCCCTCTTCCACCAATACCGCCTTCACCCGCCCCGGATACAGGCTGGCGACATCAATGCGGTTCAGCTCCAGCCGCCCGTTGGATTGCGCAATCCATGCCGGCAGGGTTTCTTTTTGGTTTTGAAGGACATACCACACACCGCCCGCAGCCAGCGCGACGGCAAGAGAAGCAATAACAGCTTTTTTCATGTTGCGTTACACCTTAATCGTCAAAACGGACGCGCCTTAGAGCGGTAATGCGGAAACAGCGCGGCAAACGCCCAATCTATCCTTTGGTGGATGGACGAATCGGTCAGCAAATCCTCATGCCGCCCGTTCATCTCATCGGTCAGTATCCCCAGCATACGGTAGCGCGTGTTCATAATCATCGGCGAGATAACCGCGCCGTTGAGAAACTCAAACTGATTAAACAGAGCCAGTTCCGACACATCCTCCCTGCCGTTGCACGCCTTAATATGCTGAATCATCCCGCAGGCAAGCATCTTATGCTGCTTTTTCAACGCTTTGGTAATTAAATCCACGCCTTCTTCACTGTCCAGCAGCATCCTGTGTATCCACGCCAAATGCTCGCGTATCGTCACCGCCAGCCGCCAGACAATCTGATACAGCCGCTCCGTATCTTCGATATTTTGGGCAAAATCGAACGACACCCGCCCCAAAGCCCGATTGCTGTACTCAATCAACATCGCCTTCACAAATTCGTCTTTATCGGCAAACATCCTGTTGAACGTTTCCAAATTCGAATTCAAATGCTCCGCGATCGCCTGCTCGGACAGCCGCTTGTAGCCGCATCGGGGATAAAAATGAATGCCTGCGGAAATAAATTGCGCACTGGTTACACCGTTCATTATCTTCACCTCATCTGCCTGTATTGTTGTCATAGGACAAATATCCAAGACCCAAATGAAACAAAAATCTTCTGAAATATCAGGCTGCCTGCGGACGCTGCCATCAACCGTCAACACATCATCCCAACCCTGCCCGATACAAATGCCAACCAACTCTTATTTTATAGTGGATTAACTTTAAATCAGGAC
>NZ_KV794936.1:0-296 GCF_001808875.1 Neisseria sp. HMSC064E01 | reverse complement strand
CGTACTGGTTTAAAGTTAATCCACTATATAAAGCACGCAAAACGCCCCGACTCAATCATCCTGTCTGATTTTTTATTTCACTATATAACAAACCGCCCCCGCCTTCAATGCAACCCTATTCCCAATTATCATTAAAATCTGATAGTTAAATTTGTTTTACGTCTGATGGGTCGTCTGAAAATACAGTTTCAGAAGGTTCGTGAAAAATCATTGAAATATAGTCAATTAAAATAAAAATAGGACAGTAACGCATCGTCAAATCGGGCGTAATCAGACAAAACGGTTCGCAGATACCG